>NZ_JBJGYK010000003.1:0-215432 GCF_054049955.1 Geodermatophilus sp. SYSU D00758 | reverse complement strand
CTGGCGGGTGGTGGGGGCGGGGGGGTCCGCGGGCGCGGGGCGCGGGGGCCGCCGGGCGCGGGGGGGCCCCCCGCCGGGGCCCCCGGGGAGCCGGGGTCAGCCGTAGAGCGCGGAGCAGGAGTCCACCGGCTCGTTGCGGCCGCCGCAGGTCCGGCCGTACTCGGCGTACGGCTCCAGGGAGGGGTCGGCGAGCGCGAGGAGCTGGAGCAGGTCGCAGAAGGCGACCACGCCCTGCTGGCAGCCGTCGGCCACCTCCTGGAGGTCGGCGTCGGCACCGGTCGGCGCCGGCTGGGCGGCGGGCAGGTCGGCCGGGCCCGCGCCGCCGGTGCCGCCGTCGCCGTACCGCTGCTCGCAGCTGCCACCGTCGGGCTCGTTGCGGCCGCCGCAGGTCTCCGCGTAGGCCTCGTACTCCGAGCCCACGGGCGTGCCGCGGTACAGCTCGTCGCACGCGGTCCAGTCCGCGCCGAAGCAGGCCTCGGCGAGCGCGTCGAACGCCGGGTCGTCGCCGAGGTCGCCCGGGGGTTGCCCGGCCGGTGCCGCACCGGCGTCCGCGGAGGGCGACGGCGCCGTGGTCGGCGGCGGGGCGGGGGACGCGCTCGGGGACGCGTCGGCCGACGACGAGGTCGCGGCCGGGGTCGGGTCTGCGGCCGCGGCCGCGTCGTCGTCCCCCCGCAGCAGGAGGGAACGCGGTGATGCCACCGGCCACGAGCAGCACCACCGCGGCGACCACGAGGGCGATGACCGTGGTGCGCCTGCTGCTCCCCGGCCCGCCGGGGCCCGCGGGGCCGCCCGGCGCACCGGGGCCCGGACCGCCGTGGGGGGCTGCTGCGCCCAGCCGGGGTGCTGCGGGAACGGGGGTTGCTGCCCGTAGGGGGGCGCCTGCCCCCACCCGGCCTGCTGCCCGTAGGGGGGCTGCCCCCACCCGGCCTGCTGCGCGGAGGGGTCCTGCCCGCCGGCGGGCTGCTGCCCCCACCCCGGCTGCCCGCCGTGCCCCTGCCGGCCGGACCCGGGCGGTGCCGGGAACTGCTCGGTCTCCTGGCGGCCGGGCACCGGGGGGACCTGGCCGGGCGGGTAGTGCTGGGTCGGTGCCGCCGGCCGGTAGCCCGGGGCGGGCTCGCCGAGCTGCTGGGTCCCCTCGTCCGGGGCGGGCGTGCCCCAGCCCGGCCGGTCGGGCTCGGGACCCCGGTGGTCGGGGCCGCCCTGCGGCGGGTGCGGCGGCGGCTGGGACATGCGCGGGAGCTCCTCGGGTCCGGTGGACGGCGGGGGGATGCTAGAGGTCCTGCCGTGCCCTGCCGAGGCCGTCGCGCGCCGTCGGACGGGGATCGTCGGCACCCCTCCCCCGGCGGCCTCTAGGGTCGCTGCCGGAGCACCGATCCCACCCAGACCACACCGGGAGCGCAGCGTGGCGGCAGAGCAGGACGCAACGGAGTACCGCGTCGAGCACGACTCCATGGGGGAGGTGCGGGTCCCGGCCTGGGCCAAGTGGCGGGCGCAGACCCACCGCGCGGTCGAGAACTTCCCGATCTCCGGCACGCCGATCGAGCGGGAGCTCATCGCCGCCCTCGCCGCGATCAAGGGCGCTGCGGCCCAGGTCAACGCCGAGCTCGGCGTCCTGGACCGCGACATCGCCACCGCCATCGCCGAGGCCGCCGAGACGGTGATCCGCGGCGAGTGGGACGAGCACTTCCCCATCGACGTCTTCCAGACCGGGTCGGGGACGTCGAGCAACATGAACACCAACGAGGTCATCGCCACGCTGGCCACCGAGGCGCTGGGGCGCCCGGTCCACCCCAACGACCACGTCAACGCCTCGCAGTCGTCCAACGACGTGTTCCCGTCGGCCATCCACATCGCGGCCACCCGGGCCATCGTCCGCACCCTGATCCCGGCCCTGCAGCACCTCGAGGCGTCCCTCTCCCGCAAGGCCGAGGAGTTCGCCGAGGTCGTCAAGAGCGGCCGCACGCACCTCATGGACGCCACCCCGGTGACCCTCGGCCAGGAGTTCGGCGGCTACGCGGCCGCCGTCCGGTACGGCGTCGAACGGCTGCAGGCCTCGCTGCCGCGGATCGGCGAGCTGCCGCTCGGCGGCACCGCCGTCGGCACCGGCATCAACACCCCGCCCGGCTTCGCGGCCCGGATCATCGAGCGGCTGGCCGGCGAGCTGGAGCTGCCGCTGTCCGAGGCGCGCGACCACTTCGAGGCGCAGAGCTCCCGGGACGCCCTGGTCGAGGGCTCGGGGCAGCTGAAGACGATCGCCGTCGGCCTGGTGAAGATCGCCAACGACCTGCGCTGGATGGGGTCGGGCCCGCGCACCGGCCTGGGCGAGATCGCGCTGCCGGACCTGCAGCCGGGCAGCTCGATCATGCCGGGCAAGGTGAACCCGGTGATCCCCGAGGCCACGATCCAGGTGGGCGCCCAGGTGATCGGCAACGACGCCGCGGTGACCTTCGCCGGCACGACGGGCAACTTCGAGCTCAACGTCACCCTGCCGCTCATGGCCCGCAACGTGCTGGAGTCGATCCGGCTGCTGGCCAACGTGTCGCGGCTGCTGGCCGACCGCTGCGTCGACGGCATCACCGCCAACGTCGAGCGCTGCCGCGAGTACGCCGAGTCCTCGCCGTCGATCGTCACGCCGCTGAACAAGTACATCGGGTACGAGGAGGCGGCCAAGGTCGCCAAGCAGTCCCTGGCCGAGCAGAAGACGATCCGCCAGGTGGTGGTCGAGCGCGGGTACGTGGAGCAGGGCAAGCTCACCGAGGCCCAGCTCGACGAGGCGCTCGACGTCCTCTCGATGACGCACCCGTGACCGGCCGGGAGGGCGCGGCGGGTGCGCCGTCCCGCCCTCCCGCCGCGGGGTGGGGACGCGGGGACCACCGAAGCTGAGTAGCGTCCACTGCTGATGAGCGAGACAGCGAGCGCACCCGCGGCCGGCAACCCCGACGTGTCCCTGCGCTACCCCGGTGGAGAACTGCCCCTGAACGTGGTGCCGGCCACGGAGGGGTCCGACGGCCTGGACACGGGCAAGCTGCTGGCGACGACCGGGCAGGTCGCGCTGGACATCGGCTTCGTCAACACCGCGTCCTGCACCTCGGCCATCACCTACATCGACGGTGACGCCGGCGTGCTGCGCTACCGCGGCTACCCGATCGACCAGCTGGCCGAGCGGTCCAGCTTCATCGAGGTCAGCTACCTGCTGATCTACGGCGAGCTGCCGACGGCCCGCCAGCTGGCCGACTTCGACACCCGGATCCGGCGGCACACCCTGCTGCACGAGGACCTCAAGCAGTTCTTCAAGGGCTTCCCGCGCGACGCGCACCCGATGCCCGTGCTCTCCTCGGCGGTCAGCGCCCTCTCGACCTTCTACCAGGACTCGCTGGACCCGTTCGACGAGGAGCAGGTGGAGATCTCCACGCTCCGGCTGCTGGCCAAGCTGCCCACGATCGCGGCCTACGCCTACAAGAAGTCCGTCGGCCAGCCGTTCCTGTACCCGGACAACTCCCTCGGCCTGGTCGAGAACTTCCTGCGGATGACGTTCGGCTTCCCCGCCGAGCCCTACGAGGTCGACCCGGAGCTGGCCAGGGCCCTCGACATGCTCTTCGTGCTGCACGCCGACCACGAGCAGAACTGCTCGACGTCGACCGTGCGGCTGGTCGGGTCGTCGCAGGCCAACCTCTTCGCCTCCGTGTCCGCCGGCATCAACGCCCTGTTCGGCCCGCTGCACGGCGGCGCCAACCAGTCGGTGCTCGAGATGCTCGAGGCCATCCAGCGCGACGGCGGGGACATCCCCCGCTTCGTGGCGCGGGTGAAGGACAAGGAGCCCGGCGTCAAGCTCATGGGCTTCGGGCACCGGGTCTACAAGAACTACGACCCGCGCGCGGCCATCGTGAAGCAGACCGCCGACCGGGTGCTCGACAAGCTCGGCGGGGACAACCAGCTGCTGGACCTGGCCCGGGAGCTGGAGGAGATCGCCCTCTCCGACGACTACTTCGTCGAGCGCAAGCTCTACCCGAACGTGGACTTCTACACCGGGCTGATCTACCGGGCGATGGGCTTCCCGACCCGCATGTTCACCGTCCTGTTCGCCCTCGGCCGGCTGCCCGGCTGGATCGCCCAGTGGCGCGAGATGATCGCCGACCCGGCCACGAAGATCGGCCGGCCGCGGCAGGTCTACACCGGTCACACCGAGCGCGCGTTCGTGGAGATCGGCGACCGCTGACGGAGGACCCCGTCCCGGGGCCCGCCCCCGCACACACGGGGCGGCCCCGGGGCGGGGCGAGCGTTCCCGGGACCGCCGCCCACCATCCGGGAAGGAGCCGCATGACCGAGGCCTCGCCCGGCGACGACCTGGTGCTGCCACCCGTCCCGCTGGCCACGGGCGGCGTCGTCCGGCTCGACGGCACCCGGCACCGCGTCGCGCGGGTCGAGCTGGTGGTCTCGACCGAGGACGGCGCGACCGTCCGCATCCCCCTGGAGCACCACCACGGCGGCTGGTGGCCGCCCGCCGACCGCACCGCCCGCCCCGGCTGACCGTCCGCCGATCCGGTGGCGTTCCTCCCCCCTCGGGGTGAGCGGGGCCTCACCCGCCCTCCGGCCGCCTCCCCCGCCCGTCGATACGTCGGCGAGGGCCCGTACCCGTACGGAGCCCGCCGCGTAGGACGAGACCACCGGGGGACGGGCAGTGCCGGCACCACGCACCACCGGACCCCGCCGCGGCGCCCCCACCGGGCGCAGCCCGGCTCCGGCCCGCAGCGGCCGGCCACCGCGGCCCGGCACCCGGCCCCCCGCGTCCACCGGAACGGCTCCCCGCCCGCCGCTCACCTCGCGCGAGGCCGAGGCCCTGCGCGCCCTGCTGGCGGCCCGCGCGTCCAGTGGTGGCACCCGCCCGGCACCGCAGCGGCCGCGCACCGCGGCGCCCACGCGGCGTCGTCCACCGGCCCGTCTCCGCCCCCGTCGTCGCACCCGTCGTCGCACCCGCCGCCCCGGCGCGGGCGCGCGCCGCTGGTCGCTGCGGCTGGCCCTGGGCGCGCTCGGGCTCGTGCTGCCCGTCCTCGCCGGCCTGCTGGCCCCGGGCACGCAGTCCACCGGAACCGCCGGTGAGCCGGTCGACGGCCCGGGCCTGGCCCTGGCCGCGCAGTCGCGGATGCAGGAGGGCGCGGCGCGCTACCGGCAGGCCGTCGCGGAGCTCGGCGAGCGGCAGGCCGACCTGCAGCGGGCGCGCGAGGCCGAGCAGGCCGCCCGGGACCGCCTCGCCGCCGCCCGGGCCACCGTCGGCGCCGGTGCCGCCGACCGGTACACGGCCGCCCCGTCCGTCGCCCACCCGCTCACCGGGCTGGACCTCTCCGACCCGGCGGCCACCGCGGACGTGCTCTGGGCGCAGGCGCTGGCCGACCGCACCGCCGCCGGGCTCCAGCGGCTGGCCGTGCAGGCCGAGCGGGCCGCGACCGACCTCGAGTCCGCCCGCCGGCGCGCCGCCGAGGCACAGGCCGCCGTGGCGGCGGCCACGCGGGCCGCCGGGACCGTCCTCGCGGGCGTGCGGTCGGAAGCGGCCGGGCTCGTCCCCGAGGTCGCCGCCCAGCTCGCCGCACTCGGCACGGCGACCACCGTCGGGGAGCAGGAGGCCCGCAACGCCGAGGCGCTGGCCCGCTGGCAGGAGCAGCTCGGCCTGCTCGCCGCGGCGGGCATCGACCCGCCGCCGGCCGCCGACCTGGCCGACCCGGCCGACCTGCCGGCCGGCCTGTCCCCGCTGCTCGACGCAGCGGGGCAACCGGTCCCGGGCGTGGCCGTGGCGGTCGCCGGCAACCGGCCGGTCACCGTGCTCCCGGCCGAGACGGTCGCCGCGGTCAGCAGCGCGCTGGCCCAGCTCGGGGAGCCCTACGCCCCCGGCGGGACCGGCCCCGACGTGCACGACTGCGGCGGGTTCACCGCCGGGTCCTGGCTCCTGGGCGGCCACGCCGTCCCCCCGGCGGCGGCCGACCAGTGGAGCACCGGCGCGGCGGTCCCGGTGGGGCAGCTGCAGGTCGGCGACCTGGTGTTCACCGACGGCGGGCTCGACGTGGCGCTGTACCTGGGCGACGGGCAGGTGGTGGGCGCCTCCGCGGCGACCTTCCAGGTCGGCGTCCGCCCGCTGACGGGGGTCACCGGGGCCGTGCGGGTGACCCTGCCCGCCCCTGCCGCACCCAACGCCGCCCTGCCGGCCGCCACGGCGGGCCGCGGGGCCTGCGGCGCTCCCCCGGCGCCGGCGGGGCCGGTGAGCCCCGCCTGGGGTGGCTGGTCGAACGGGGAGATCCCCGCCTCGGCCCTGTGCCCGGTCGCCCGGGGGCACGCGCTGCGCTGCGACGCCGCGGCCGGCTACGCCGCCCTGGCCGAGGCGTTCGCCGCGGCGTTCGGCCGGCCGCTGTGCATCACCGACTCCTACCGGTCCATGACGGCGCAGGTGACCGCGGCGCGCGTGAAACCCCGGCTGGCCGCGGTGCCCGGGACGTCGCACCACGGCTGGGGGCTGGCGGTCGACCTGTGCGGCGGGATCAACGTCGCCGGGACCGCGGAGTCGCGGTGGATGGCCGCCTCCGCCGGGGCCTTCGGCTTCGTCCAGCCCGACTGGGCGCAGCCCGGTGGGGAGAAGCCCGAGCCCTGGCACTGGGAGTTCGGCCACCTGGCCTGACCTGCCCAGGGCTCGGGCCCCGGAGGCATAGGAAGCTATCCCCACGTCAGGGACCCCGATACAAGGGCACAGCTTCCTATGCCACGCCCGGAGGGCCGGCTAGAGCCAGCGGAGGCGGGGCAGCCCGGTCCAGGG
Source organism: Geodermatophilus sp. SYSU D00758 (assembly GCF_054049955.1). NCBI lineage: Bacteria > Bacillati > Actinomycetota > Actinomycetes > Geodermatophilales > Geodermatophilaceae > Geodermatophilus > Geodermatophilus sp. SYSU D00758. Next base: position 208,636 of record NZ_JBJGYK010000003.1, on the reverse strand, counting down.
CAGGCGGACGCAGGCCTCCCCCGTCTCCCCGGCCAGGCGCGCGGCCACCGCCGCACCGGCGCAGGCCAGCGGCGAGCCCGGCGTGACGACGACGTGCAGGTCCCCGGGGTCCGCCCGTCCCACCCCGGCGGCGCGCAGGCGGTCCAGCAGCCGCACGGGGGCGGCGAGCGCGGCGGTGGACAGCGCCGGCGCCCGCGTGGCCGACCACAGCGCCACCGGACCCTCCAGCCGGAGGACCCCCTCGAGCGCGGCGGCACGGACGACGGCGCCGGCCCGCACCCGCTCGACGGCGCGGCGGTCGGCACGGGCGGACGGCGTCCACGGCACGGGCACACCACCCCGGGGGACGACGACCCGCCAGCCCACGGCCACCCGCCGCCGGTCGGTCCACTGCAGCACGGCGACACCGGCGGCGGACGCGATGCTGTCGGGCACCGGGCGGGACCGCACCCAGGCGGTCAGCGCGGCCACCAGCCCGTCGGGGCCGGCGCCGGCGCCGGCGTCCGAGAGGTCCTCGGCCAGGTCGGCGAGCGGGACGCGCAGCCCGCGCTCGGCCTCCTCGACGACCAGGACGGGGCCGGTGCCGCGCTCGGCCACGACGGCCAGCCGCAACCCGGGGGCGGCCAGCCGCGGCAGCACCTCGTCGCAGGCCCGGCGCAGGTCGTCGACCGTCACGCGGGCGGCGCGCAGCCGGGACAGCAGGTGAGTGGGTCCCGGGACGGCCCCGGTCACGGGCGCCCCTCCCCCAGGGCCCGCCGCAGGACGGGCGGGAGTCCGGGCAGGGCCAGCGCGGCGGCCAGCTCGCGGGCGGACAGCCGCACGGGGAGGACGTCGGCGCCCCAGCCGGTCACCCGCCGCACCCGGGCGGCCGGCGCCGGCCACACGACGTCCCGGGCGGCCGCCACGTGCAGCTCGGTGAGCACGTCGGCCAGGTGCACGGCGTCCACGGGGTGGACGGCGGGGTCCTCGAGCCCGGCCCGGACCGCCTCGGCCAGCGCGCTCCGGTGCCCGGCGCCGAGCCAGTGCGGGGACAGGACGTCGGGCGTCCGGCCGTCGGCGGCCAGCGCGCTCACCGCACGTCCCCCGCGCCCGGCCCGGCCTGCCGCGCGCACCCCGCCCCGCCGGTGCGGCGGCGGTCCGTGCGGGGGGTCACGGTTTCTGTATCGGCAGGTTGGAGGCCGGATCGACCCGGACGGGGGCGTCCGCGCCGATCAGTCCGCGAGCTCGGTCAGCCGCTCCTTGAGCGCCTTCTCGACCCGGTCGGCGTGCACGTTCATGTTGCGCACGGAGGTGCCGAGGTCGGCCGACAGCTGGGTCTTGGTCCGGCCGCCCCAGGTGGTGAGGTACCAGGTGGCCCAGCCCAGCACGTTGGGCTGGCCGGCCCGCTGGTCCCGGCGGGCGGTCGGGTCGGGGGCGCAGGCGGCGGTCAGCGCGTGCGACAGCAGCGTCTGCTCGGCCTCGTCCATGATCTGGTCGGGGGCCTCGCCGGTGTCGGGGAGCATGATCTCGGTGGCGTCGGGTCCGCCGTCCAGCGACTGCAGGTTGCGCAGCCCGTTGAGGGTGGCCACCGTCTGGGAGTTGCGCCGCAGCGTGGCGACGCTCTGGCCCATGAAGGCGGCGAGCTCCCGCTCGCTGGGCCGGCGCTGGTGCTCGGCGACGAAGGCGGCGATCGCCTTCTGCTGCTTGTTCTCGGTGTCGGCCGCCGTCCGCCCGTGCGCGTTGCGCCCGAGGTCGTGCACCCACTTGGACAGCTGGGTGGCCAGGAAGGCGCCGAACGGCACACCCTTGGTCTCGTCGTACTGCGCGACGGCCTTGAGGATCCACTCGCCCACCTGCTGGGTGAGGTCGTCGGGGTCGGGCAGGTGCAGCCGGATCGTGCTCATGTTGCGCTGCAGCCGCTTGAGGCTGACCGGCAGGTAGTGGCGGCACAGCGCGTCGAGGAAGGCCGGCGGGAGGTCGCGCGGGGCGCGGCGCCGGACGTCGGTCTCGGCACGCAGCCCGATGGTGCTGCAGCCGTGGCCGGTGCACCAGGCCCGCACCCACTCGGCGAGCACCTGCCCCGTACCCGGGGCCCCGTCGACCCGGTAGAGGCCCTCCCCCTCGTCGAGGCTGACGGTGACCCCGTCCGGCAGGTCGGCGCGGAAGGCGGCCAGGGGCAGCTCGCGGTCGACGCGGAAGTGGACGCGGTCGCGGGGGGTGATCGGGGCCAGCGCCCAGCCGTCGGCCTCGGCCATGCCGCCGAAGACCAGCGGGGCGCGGGCCGGGCCGCTGTCCGACGAGGTCGTGGTGGGGGTTGCGGGGGTGGTGGGCACCGGGACTCCTGGCGACTGTGTGGGGAAGACGTGGCCGCGACGGGCGCAGGGGGCAGCGCCCGGGAGGAGGTCAGGCGGGGACCTGCTCCGCGGAGGGGTGCGGGACGGCGGCCCGGTCGGCGGGGACGCCGCCGGACAGCCGCGCCACCAGGCCGTCGGCGGCCGCGCGCTCGGCGGCGCCCGGCTCGACCGCGTAGACCGGCATGTGGTCGTAGAGGGCGGTGAAGACCTCGCTGACGAAGGCGTAGGCGGCCTGCGCCTGGGGCGAGAAGCGGGCGACGGCGGCGCGCGGGCCCAGCTCGACGCCGACGGTCACCCGCACCACCCGGTCGTCCTTGGACAGGCCGGTCAGGCCGAAGGAGACCTCCGGGTGCCGGCCGGCCAGCTCGGCGAGCTCGGCGAGGCAGCGGCGCGTGGAGCCGCGGCGGGGCCGCAGCTGGAGGTGGACCACGACCGTGTCCGCCGGAGCCTCCGGCCGGGCGGCCCCGGCGCCGACGGGCGGCGGGGTCGGGTCACCGACGACGGTGTCGGCGCCGAGGATGTCGTCTGCGCTGCGTTCCATGGTGATCGCCCCCTGTGACGTTCGTGGGGGCAACTCTGGCGCATCAACGCGGTGTCAACGGCACAACACTCGCTGTGCCGAACGCAGTAGTCGACCGGCCTCTTCGGCAGGATCTGCCCGTGTCGGTGACACCTCCGACCCCACCCGTGCAGTGGTGGGCAGAACTCGCCAAACCGCGACCCGGTCGCTCCGGTCACATTTGTCGACTGTGCTCGCTCTCCGTGACCGTACCGTGACCTGCGGAGGGGCCGCCGGCCGGGGCGGGGGCGAAGGCCGCCAGTGCGCCGAGGGTGTCCGCCGTGACCTGCGCGGCGAGGAGGTTGGCCTCGACGATCTGCCGGTAGACCTCCTCGCGGTGGATGGTCACCTCGCGGGGGGCCTTGAAGCCGAGGCGGACCGTGCCGCCGCGGACCTCGACGACGTGGACCTCGATGTCGTCGCCGATGCGGATCGTCTCGCCGACGCTGCGGGTGAGTGTGAGCACGTGTACCCCTCCATGGGTCGTGGGTGGCCTCCGTGGCGGGGCCGGCACCGCGCGGCGCCGTCCCCCTCCCCCTATCGGCGCAGGGGACGCCGGATGGGATGGGCCGGGTCGGGCAGGACCACCTGGACGGCCTTCCAGGTCCCCGGGTCGACCACGATCGGCGCGCGCAGGTTCGCGGTGGCGGCCGCCGGCCCCTCCGCGGGGACGGTGAGCAGGCAGAACAACCGGGCCGCCGCCGGGTCGGCCAGGCCCAGGTCGGCGCAGACCGGCCGCGGCAGCACCGGCGCGTAGCCGGGGAACCACATCGCCGGGTCCACCACCAGGAACCGCGGCCCGTCGACCGCCATCGACTGCAGCCAGAACAGCCGCCCGTCGCCGTCCGCCGTCACCAGGACGTAGTCCCGGTGCCCCGGGAACCCCGGTAGGGCCTCGGTGAAGTCGAGCAGGGGCAGGGTCGCGACCGCCGACAGCGTCATCGTGGGTTCACCTCTCCCGGGACCGGCCGGCGGTCAGCGCAGGAAGTCGACGAGCGAGGGCTGGATGGCCTTGGCGGTGGCCGCGAGCGCGGCCTGGTAGCCGGTCTTCTGCATCTCCAGCTCCATGATCGTCTTCGCCAGGTCGATGTCCTCGACGGACTTGAGCCGGTCGGTGAGGGTGAGCGCCTGGTCGGCGGTGAGGGATCCGGCCCCCTCGATCCGCTTGGCGCGCGCGCCGACGTCGGCCACCGCGGTGAGCATGCCCTCCAGGACGACGTCCAGCGCGGCGAGCCGGTCGTCGATCTGCGTCCCGTCCCCGGCCCGCACGGCCGCGGCGGTCGTCGCCACGACGGCGAAGAGGTCCTCGCCGAGCGCCGGGTCGCCGAAGGCCTCGGCCCCCGTGATGTCCACGCGGATGGTCTCGGTGTCGGAGACGCGCCGCAGCACCTGCTCGCCGGCCCCGCCGCCCCGGCCCAGGTACACCCCGGTGTCGGTGTAGGCCGCCGTCCCGGAGGCGATGCCGCCGAACAGGGGCCGGCCCTGCATCGAGGTGTTGGCCAGGCTGAGCAGGCTCTGCCGCAGCTCGTCCATCTCGACCGCGATCGCCTCGCGCGCGCTGTCGGGCAGGGCCGCGGTGTTGCCGGCCTGCACGGTGAGGTCCCGCACCCGCCGGACCTGGGCGAGCATGGTGGTGAGCGTGGAGTCGGTGGCCTCCAGCCGGCTCCTGCCGTCGGTGATGTTGCGGGCGTACTGGGCGTTGGCCGCCTGGTCGTTGCGGGTCCGCATCGCCGAGTTCGTGGCGGTGGGGGAATCCGACGGCCGGGAGACGAGCTTGCCCGAGGTGAGCTGCTGCTGCAGCTTCCCGATGGAGTCGAGGTTGCGGTTGAGGCCCTCGAGGCTGGTGAGCGTGACCGCGCGCTGGGTGATCCTCATCGCCGTCAGCGCCCGACCAGGCCGGTGCGGCTGATGAGGACGTCCAGGGCCTCGTCGATCGCGGTGACCATGCGGCTGGCCGCGGCGTAGGCGTGCTGGTACTGCAGCATGTTGGCCATCTCCTCGTCGAGGTTCACGCCGGCGACGGACTCCCGCGCCGCATCCACGTTCGTGGCGACCACCGACTGGATGTCGAGGGTCCGCGCGCTCACCGAGGCCTGGACGCCCAGCTCGACGATCATCGCCCGGTAGGTGGTGTCCGGGCCGTCGGTCGCCAGCCGCAGCTGGCCGATCTCGTCGGCGATGCCGTTGTCGGTCGAGGCGCCGCCACCCGAGGGCGGCAGCTTCGACGCCACCACCGCGGCGGGCGAGCCGACCAGCAGCGCGATGTTGCCCGCGGTGACGGTGGCCGGCGGGGGCGGCCCGAGCAGGTCGCCGCCCTGGTTGCCGTCCCGGTCGTAGCCGCTGCGGTGGAGAGCGTTGACCTGCGCGACGAAGCCGGCGGCGACGGCGTCCAGACCCGCCCGGTAGGTCGGCACGACGTGGGTCATCACGGTCAGCCGGCCGGCCGCCGTCCCACCGACGGGCACGGCCGAGCCGCCGGGGTCGGTCACCACCCGGGGCCGGTCGGAGGCGGTCATGGTGTCGATGCCGGTGGGGCCGGCGACGGCGAGCTTCGTGCTGAGCGAGCCGGCGACGAGCGTCGTCCCCCCGACGACGACGTCGAGGACGCCGCCCTCACCGGGGCGCACGGTGGCGCCGACCTGGTCGGCGAGCCTCATGACCAGGACGTCGCGCTGGTCGGCGAGCTCGTTGGTCGGGTAGCCGCTGGCCGTCGCGCGCTGGATGGCGCGGTTGAGCCCGGCGACCTCCGTGGCGATGCTGTTGACCTCGCCCACGAGGGCCTGCAGGTTCTGGTGGGCGTTGGTCCACTGGGTGTCCAGCGTGGCGCGGGTGGCGTGCATGCCGCTGACCAGGGTCTCGGTCCGCTGCAGCAGCTGGCTGCGGGTGGCGAGGTCCTGCGGGTTGTTCGCCACGTCCCCCCAGGCGGCCCACACGTCGGACAGCAGGGCCTGGACACCGGTGCTCCCCGGCTCCCGGAAGGCGTCCTCGACCGCCCCGAAGGCGGTCGACTCGGTGCGCAGCTGCGCGGAGGTGGCGTGCTCGGCGTGCGCGCGCCCCTCGAGGAAGGCGTCGCGGATGCGCAGGACGTCGTCGGAGCTGACGCCGGAGCCGACCCCCTGGCTGACCGAGTGGAAGGCCGGGACGACCGTGCCGCCCATCGCCCGGAGGTCCACCCGCTGGCGGCTGTAGCCCTCGCTGTTGACGTTGGCGATGTTCTGGCCGGTGACGTCCAGGCCGCGGCGCTGCGCCCAGAGGGCGGTGGTCGCGGTGTTGAGCGAGGAGAAGGAACTCACAGGGCACCGTCCAGTGTCACCGCGCGGTGCGCCCGCTCGTCGGTGCGGCCGGTCGCGCCGTACGTGCCGGCGGTGGGGGTGCGCACCGAGACGAAGGCGTCGCCGATGGCGGCCAGCCCGCCGTCGATGAGCTCGCGGTTGGCGTCCGAGAGGCTGCGCAGGTCGGTGACCAGGGCCAGCAGCGTCTCGTGGTGCTTGGCGAACAGGTCGTCCCACGGGGCGGGTGCGGCCTCGGCGAGTTTCCGCAGTGACGGGTTGACGCCGGTGCCCAGGCGCTGGGAGATGACCTCGGAGGCGGCGGCGCGCTCGACCTCGAGGGTGCGGAGCTGGTCGAGGACGACCTCGATCTCGTGGGCGATGCGGGCCAGCCAGCGGGTCTTGCCGCTGAGGATCAGGTACTGCTTCTCCTCGGCCTTGAACAGCAGCAGGTCCAGCAGCTCCTGCTCGCGCCACAGCAACGTCGACAGGTGCTGGTAGTCCATGCTCCCCACCGTCCTCCCGTCCCGGCGCCGCGGGCGGTGCCCCCGGCGGTCTCAGGGGGAGCCATCGGCACCGGCGACCAGGGCCTCAAGCCGAGGTCTCAAGTTCCGCCCCGGTTCTGCCGAGTAGGCGTTCCCGTCCGGGCCCGGGACAGCCGAGAAGAGGGACGTGAGCCCCTCGCGTCCCCCGGCGACCGGACGGATCCCGACCCCGCGCCCGCCCTCCCCCGGCGGTCTCCCGCCGCGGGACGTCGACGCGCTGGTGACCGAGCACCTGCCGCTGGCGGCGTTCGCGGTCAACGCGGTGGCGTCGCGCATCTCGCTGCCCAGCCACGTCAGCCGGGAGGACCTCGTCTCCTGCGCCAAGGTGGCCCTGGTCGAGGTGGCCCGGCGGTTCGACCCGTCGGCCGGTGCCTCCTTCGCCACCTACGCGCTGGCGCGGCTGCAGGGCGCGGTCCTCGACGAGCTGCGCTCCGGTGACTGGGCCAGCCGGTCGGTCCGGGCCGCGGCCCGGCGCACCGACGCGGCCGCCGACGCGCTGGCCATGTCGCTGGGCCGGCCCCCCACGCGGGAGGAGCTGGCCGAGAGCCTCGGCATGGCCCGCAGCGAGCTGGACTCCCTCCAGGTCGACGTGCACCGCGCGGTCATGGTGAGCATCGACGCCGAGACCGGCCCGGACGGCGGCTCGCTGGACCTCCCCGACACCGGGGAGTCGCCCGAGCGGGCGGTGCTGCGCAGCGAGCGCACCCGCTACCTGCACCAGGCCATCCGCGCGCTGCCCGACCGGCTCGACGAGGTCGTGGAGCGCAACTTCTTCGGCGGGGAGTCGCTCACCGACATCGCCGCCGACCTCGGGGTGACCCTCTCGCGCGTCTCGCAGATGCGCGCCCGCGCCCTGACCCTGCTGCACGCGGCGATGAGCGAGGTGTGGGAGGGGACGCCGGTCGCGCCCGACGGCGGCGTCCGCGCGCGCAACCAGCAGCGCTCCTACGTCGACCGGGTTGCCGGCCGCAACGCCCCGCCGCCGCGTGGCGCGTGGGCCCCGGCGCCGGTCGTCGCCGGGCGCACCACCTGGCGGACCGCCTGACGGGCGCGTCGAGCCACCGTCGGGCCGGTCCCGGGTCGACACCCGGAACAGCAGAGCGCCCCGGGTCCTCGGTGAGGACCCGGGGCGCCCTCGTGTCGAGCGAGCGACCTCAGCGCTGGAAGGCGAAGGGCGGCGCGGCGGCCGCGGTCCGCCGCAGGGCCGTCCAGTCCTGCCGGGCGAGCTCCCCGGCCAGCGAGCCCGCGGGGACACGTCCCTGACGCTCGGCCACGAGGGTGTCCCACCAGGAGCACTCCATGAGCAGCTGCGGGTCCACGGCCTCGGTGCGGCCGAGGACGCTCTCGGGCACGTCCTGCGGGTCGCCGTCGGCCACCATGGCGGCCTCGATGTCGTTGTAGTGCTGCGCCAGCGTCGTCGACCGGGGGTCCGGGAGGAGGACGACGACGGTGCCGGTCGGCTCCGTGTCGACCTCCAGGACCACCAGGTCGGGCCTCAGGTGCCGGAGGACGTGGGTCACCTTGAACACGTCACCGGTCCAGGCGACGGTCTGCCGCTCCCGCGCCGCCTCGACGACGTTCCGCGGCAGCATGTCGTCGAAGACGACGACGCTGGTGCGCGCACTGTAGGACTCCACGTAGATGAAGTCCCGGAGCGCGAACTCCGCCAGGTGCATGCCGTCGACGAAGGCCAGGTCCAGCGGGTCCCCCCCGAGCTTCTCCGCGGGGTTGTGCGTGCGGAAGTAGTCGTCACTGGTGGCCCGGGCGAGCTGGACGTCGCAGTTCAGCTCGTGGACCACGCTGAAGGCGGGGTCGATGCCGATGCTCGGCACCCGCGACAGGGCCAGGCTGGCGCCTGCGTCGACGCCGATCTCCAGGTAGTTGCGGGGGCGCAGCCGTGAGTGCAGCGCAGCGAGCAGCTCGTGTCGTTCCATGACGGGTCTCCTCATCCGGGCGTATCGGTGCGGTCTCGGTGGCTCAGGCGCCGATGCGGTCGGCGCGGGTGCGGATCTCCCGGGCCTTCCGCCAGGCCTCCACCCACAGCTCGGCGGTGTGCTCGGTGAGGTGGCGGGCCAGGATCTGCTCGCGGTTGGCGGCGGCGGTCTCCCGACGCCAGTCCGAGTCCTCCACCGCCCGCGTGAGCGCAGTCGCCCAGTCGCGCGGACGCTTGGCTCGGTAGCCGAGGCCCAGCCGCTCGTAGTCCGCGCTGGGCGACCGCACGGCGAAGACGCCCCGCGCGGAGTACTCCAACACCTTCAGCCAGCTCTTGCAGTTGTTGAAGGTGTCGATCCGCAGCGGCGCGACGCCGACGTCGAAGCGCTCACCGAGCGCGGCGGCGTACCCGTCGACGTCCACGATCCACGGCATCTCCTCCGGGTCGTCGGTCAGCCGCAGCACCTCCCGGGCGTTGCCGGCCTGGCCCAGGATCGCGAACCGGCTCCGCCCCCGGGTCCGGTCGAGCGCATGCTGCAGCCCCGACTCCATGGCCTGCAGGTCGTACGGGTGGCTGCCGACCGTGCCGGCCCAGCCGATGGTCACGACCTCGGGGTCCCGCTCGTAGGCCGGCGGGAGCTCGGCGATCCGGCGGGGGATCGCGTTGGGCACCAGCATGCCCCGACCTCGGGCCCCGTACAGCGCCAGCAGGTTCGGCGTGGAGACCGTGACGAGGTCCGCCTCCCGTGCGCAGGCCTCCGCGATCCGCCCGACGCCCTTCCGGATGAGGGCGTCGTGCCCCTGGTGGCCGGGCGGGAGCGCGGTCAGGTGATCGTCGAGCTCGACCACCACGGCGACGCCCTGGGCCTGGAGCGATCGGAGGCACTGCAGCATCTCGACGGTCTTCGGCAGCTGGAGGACCACGACGTCGGCGCCCTGGGCGTCGACCTCGCGGACGACGAGCGGACCCGCCGGGCTGTCGGGGTCCCGGCCCATCACCGTCTTGAGGCCGTACTGGACGGTCACCTCGACACCGAGGTCGGCCTCGATGACGGCTCGTGCCGGCTCGGCGATCCGGTGGTAGAGGGATCCCGTGAAGACGGAGTGAGACAGCAGCACGTGCATGGCGGTGGGACGTCCTCACAGCGCCCGGGCTGCCGGGCGCGCAGTCCATCGCCCGCGGCGGAACCGGTCGGGCGGGTGGGCGGGAGACGGGTGCCTCGTCGAGTGGCACACCGCGACCACCTTCACCGTCGATCGCAGCACCGCCGCGGCGGCGCCGACGGACACGCCGGGCCCCGCCCCGCACGCCCCACGCGCCGCACGGGCCCCGACGCGCTCGACGGGATCCCGGGCAAATTGCTCCGGCTTCGCCTCAAGGTCCCCTCACGGCCGGCCGAGAACACTCCTGCAAGGCCGCAGCACGGATGCAGCGGACACCGGAATGGGCCGATTCCAAGGAGGAACACCATGGCTCTCAGCGTCAACAACAACATCGCCGCCTTCAACGCGTACCGGAACCTGAACGTCACCGACGGTGCGATGGCCAAGTCGCTGGAGAAGCTCTCCAGCGGCCTGCGCATCAACCGGGCCGCCGACGACGCGGCGGGTCTGGCCATCTCCGAGGGCCTCCGCGCGCAGATCGGCGGCCTCAAGGTGGCCGTCCGCAACGCGCAGGACGGCATCTCGGTGGTGCAGACCGCCGAGGGTGCGCTCACCGAGACGCACTCGATCCTGCAGCGCATGCGCGACCTCGCGGTGCAGGCGTCCAACCACGGTGCACTGACCGACACCGACAAGGCCAAGGCCAACGAGGAGTTCCAGGCCCTGGCCAAGGAACTCGACGACATCGCCAGCAAGACCACGTTCAACGGGACCAACCTGCTGAGCGGGTCCTACTCGTCCATGAACTTCCAGGTCGGGGCGAACGCCGGCGAGACGCTGACCGTCTCGATCGGCAACATGGCCGCCAGCGGTGCCAGCTCGCTGTTCGGCGCCAGCGGCGCGGGGGACATCTCCTCGGCGTCGTCCGCCTCCGCGGCCATCTCGTCGGTGAACGCGGCCATCGGCACCGTCTCCACCGAGCGCGCGAAGCTCGGTGCGGTGCAGAACCGGCTCGAGCACAAGATCAACAACCTGAACGCCACCATCGAGAACCTGACCGCGTCGGAGAGCCGCATCCGCGACACCGACATGGCGCTCGAGATGGTGAACTTCACCAGGTCGCAGATCCTGTCTCAGGCCGGCACGGCGATGCTCGCCCAGGCGAACCAGAGCACGTCGGGCGTCCTGCAGCTGCTCCGCTGACGTCCCGGAGCGACCCAGCACCACAGCACCGCCCGTGAGGGGGGAGGCCTCGGCCTCCCCCCTCACCCGCATCCCCCACCCCACCCACGGAGGAACCGATGGTGAGCCTGAGCATCGACGGCCTGGTCTCGGGGCTGGACACGACCGGCCTGATCAGCGCGCTCATGACCGCCGAGGCCCTCCCGCAGACCCGGCTGAAGACCCAGCTGAGCACGGCGCAGTCCGCCGCGAGCGCCTACCGGTCGATCAACACCAAGGTCGACGCGCTGCGCAGCGCCGCCGAGGAGCTCGCCAAGACCACCACCTGGACCGCCGCCAAGGCCACCAGCTCCGCACCCAGCGTCGCCGTCGCCGTCACCGGCACACCGCAGACCGGGCAGCTGAGCTTCACCGTCGAGTCGGTCGCCGCCGCGCACTCCGTCGTGAGCGACACCCGCTGGGCCGCGACGACCGCCACCTTCGGCAGCGGCTCGCTGACCGTCACCACCGGGGCCACCACCACGACCGTCACCGTGGGCGGGACGGGCACCCTCGCCGACGCCGTCAGCGCGATCAACGCGCAGGCACCGGGGCTCTCGGCGACCGCGGTCCGCATGGGCCCGGACTCCTACGCCCTGATGGTCACCGCGAAGGCCACCGGCGAGGCCGCCCGGTTCGAGCTCGCCGGCGCCGGCGCGCTCACCACCGTCACGACCGGTTCGGACGCTCGGCTGCGCCTGGGGACGGCCACGACGGGCACGACGAGCACGACGGTGACGTCGCCGTCCAACACCTTCGCCGACCTGCTCCCCGGCGGGACGCTCACGGTGAGCGAGAGGACCGCGACCCCGGTGACCATCAACGTCACCGCGGACCCGGACGCGGTCGCGGCGAAGGTCAAGGGCTTCGTCGACGCGGCCAACGCGGCACTCGCCGAGATCGAGAAGTACGCGGACAACACCAGCGGCTCCACGGCCGTCCTCAAGGGTGACTTCGCGCTGCGGCAGCTCGCCGGGGAGATCCTCGGGGCCGTGTCCGCCGCGGTCGGGGCCGACGGTTCGCCCGCCCGTGCGGGGGTGGAGCTGACCCGCACGGGGACGGTCTCCTTCGACCAGACCGCCTTCATCGCCGCGCTCTCGGCCGACCCGGCGCGCACCCGGCGGCTGTTCGCCGGCACCCTCGCCGAAGGCACCACCCCCGCCGTGGACGGGATCAGCCAGCGCCTCCAGACGCTCGCCAAGCGCGCCACCGACACGACGACCGGCACGCTCAGCGTTCTGGCCCGGGGCAGGGACGACCTCGCGAAGGACCTCAAGGGCCGGATCGAGGACTGGGACCTCCGGCTCGCCGCCCGCAAGGAGATCCTGGCCCGGCAGTTCACCGCCATGGAGACCGCACTGAGGGCACTGCAGTCCCAGTCCAGCTGGCTGGCCGGCCAGCTCGCCTCGCTGCCCAGCTCAAGCTGACGCCGCACCCGCCGATGCTCTCCCCAACGACTCTTCCCCAGGAGACCGATCGATGAGCACCGCCTCCCTCCGCTCCCGCTACCTCGGCGACTCGGTCGCGACGGCCTCGCCGCAGCGCATCCTGGTCATGCTCTACGACCGGCTCGCCCTGGACCTCGAGCGCGCGGAGAGCGCCCTCGTCGCCGGTGACCGCGCGGAGGCCGGCACCCAGCTGCAGCACGCGCAGGACATCGTCATCGAGCTGCGGAGCAGCCTCAAGGTCGACGCCTGGGACGGCGGCCCCCGCCTGGCCGCGCTGTACGCCTGGCTCCTCACCGAGCTGGTGCAGGCCAACGTCAAGGGTGACCGCAACCGCGTCGGCTCGGCGCGCAAGGTCGTCGAGCCGCTGCGCGACGCCTGGCGGCAGGCCGCGGCGTCGCTGGCCGCCACACCGGCATGAGCACCGGGCCGGACTCCCCTGCCGCCGACTGGGCCACGGTCCTGGAGGCGATGGAGGGCGAGGTCCTGGCCGCGCAGCGCACGATGGCCCGCGACGCGGGCTCCCGCGAGCGCGCCGAGGAGATCGCCGCCTGGGGACGGCGCAGCACCGACTGGGTGCCGCCCTCGGGTCTGGGCCCGGTCCCGCCGGACCTGCGCGAGCGCGCCGCCCGGCTGCTGCAGCACCAGCTCGCCGTCGCCGAGGCGCTCGTCGAGGCGATCACCCAGAGCCAGCGCCAGCGCGACGTCGCCGCCCGCATGTCCTACGGCCCCAGCCGGCCGGTCGCCTCGTTCATCGACCAGGCGATGTAGCACCAGCACCACGCACCCCAGCCCTCCCGAGCCCCCCGGGGCCGCCGTGACCCGGCGCGCCTCGGGGGGCTCGCTGCGTTCCGCGGGTCGCCGCGGCCCCGTTCGTCACAGCCGTCCCGCGGCCCCCACCGTGCACTCGTGTGGGTGGTCGCCGTCAGGCCGGAGGTGTCGCGTGCCGATGGGGTAAGGGCACGGACAGCGCACCTCTCGCCACGGATCGGCGGCCCCTCACTCGCTCGCGAGTGTCTCCTGCGTACCCGGAGGCCGATCGTGTCCTGCCGTCCTGCCCGCGGAACCACCCGATGATCGGGGACGTCACCTCGACCACGCTGCACGCCGCCCTCACCGGCCTGGCCCAGCGGCAGCGCACCACCGCGGACAACATCGCCAACGTCAACACCCCCGGCTTCCTGGCCGGCCGGGTCGACTTCGAGTCCAGCCTGCGCGGCGCCCTCGCCGACGGCCGGACGCCGACGATCTCCGGCGGCACCGTCCGCCGCTCGCTGGAGCCGACCAACACCAACGGCAACAACGTGAGCCTGGACGGCGAGACCGTGCTGGCCACCGAGACCGGGCTGCGCTACCAGCTGGCGCTCAACGCCCTCGACGGCAAGTACAGCGTGCTGCGCACCGCGCTGCAGGCCAGGTGACCGTGTTCGACAACCTCGGCATCGCCGGCTCGGGTCTGCGCGCGCACCGCAAGTGGCTCGACGCCGTGTCGGACAACATCGCCAACATCAACACCGTCAACCCGGCCGGCGAGGAGGCGTTCCGCGAGCGGTTCGTCGTCGCCCAGGCCGTGGACTACGGCTCGGGCGAGGGCGGGGTCCGCGTCGCCCGCACCGAGTTCGGCGACGGCGCGGGTCGCCTGGTGCACCAGCCCGACCACCCGCTCGCCGACGCGGAGGGCTACGTGCGCTACCCGGACATCGACCTCGCCGACCAGATGACCGGCCTGATGATGGCCCAGCGCGGCTACCAGGCCAGCATCGCCTCGATCGAGCGGGCGACCGACGCGTACCAGGCCGCGCTGCGGCTCGGGAAGGGCTGACCATGACCTCGCCCGTCGACGGGATCTCCGGCGCCCTGGCGGCCCTGGCCCCCGCTCCCCCGGTGGTCGGCACGGCAGCGGCCGGGGCGCCCACCGGGACCTCCGGGGCCGGCTTCGCCGCCGCGCTGACCACCGCGCTCGACCAGCTGCAGTCGACCCAGTCCGCCAGCGACGCCCTCGCGGTGCAGGCCGCCACCGGCGACCTGCGTGACGTGCACGACTACATGATCGCGGCCAACGAGGCCAAGCTCGCCACCGAGATGGTCGTGAACATCAAGAACCGGGCCGTCGAGGCGTTCAACGAGATCATGAGGATGCCGGTCTGATGCCACCCGCCCTCGCCGGCCAGCTGGGTCGCGTGCGCTCGGCGCTCACCGCGATCAGCCTCGGCCAGAAGGTCGTCATCGGCCTGCTCGCCATCGGCCTGGTGCTGGGCGGTCTGGTCTTCTACCGGTGGATCACCACCCCGACCTACGCGCCGCTGTTCTCCAACCTGGCCTCGACCGACGCCTCGGCGATCGTCGACGAGCTCAACGCCTCGGGGGTGAGCTACGAGCTCGCCGACGGCGGGTCGACGATCATGGTGCCCAACGACCAGGTGTACGACCTGCGCCTGTCGATGAGCGGCAAGGGGCTGCCGGCCGGCTCCGAGACCGGGTACGCGCTCCTCGACGAGCAGGGCATCACCAGCAGCGAGTTCCAGCAGCAGGTGCAGTACCAGCGCGCCATCGAGGGCGAGCTGGCCATGACGCTCGAGTCGCTGGACGGCGTCCGCTCCGCCGTGGTGCACGTGGCGCTGCCCGAGGACGAGGTCTTCGTCAGCGACCAGGGCGAGCCCACCGCCTCGGTCCTGCTCGACCTGGCCGCGGGCACCACCCTGTCCGGCGAGCAGGTCCAGGCGGTCACGAACCTCGTCTCCTCCAGCGTCCAGGACATGGAGCCCGACCAGGTCACGGTCGCCGACTCCACCGGTCGGGTGCTGTCCGCGCCGGGCCAGGGGGTCACCGCCGCGGCCGGCGACGCCCGGTCGCAGCTCGAGCAGGAGTACGAGGGCCGGCTGGCCGGCAACGCCCAGGCCATCCTCGACCGGGTGCTCGGCCCGGGCCGCGCCCAGGTCTCGGTGCGCGCCGACCTCGACCTCGCGCAGCGGGAGAGCACCTCGACCACGTACGACTTCGAGGAGGGCACGCCGCCCATCTCGGAGAGCACCACCACCGAGGAGTACGCCGGCGACGGTGCCGTGGTGGGCGGCGTGCTCGGCCCGGAGAACGCCGCGGACGCCGCGGGGAACGTCGGGGGCGAGTCCACGTACAACAAGGAGTCGACGACGTCGAACAACGCCGTCGGGCAGACCGTCGAGACCGTCACGGGTGCGCCCGGCACCATCAACCGGCTCACCGTGTCGGTGGTCATGGACGCCGCCGCCGCCGGCAACCTCAACCAGAACCAGGTGCAGGACCTGATCGGCAACGCCGTCGGGCTGGACCCGGCCCGCGGCGACGCCATCACCGTGGCCAGCATGGCCTTCGACACCACGGCCGCCGACCGGGCCGCCGCGGAGCTCGAGGCCGCGCAGGAGGCCGAGAAGCAGGCCCAGCTGTGGTCGATGGTCAAGACCGGCGGGATCGCGCTCGGCATCGCGCTGCTGGTGCTCGTGGTCTGGCTGCGCTCGCGCCGTCGCGGCGAGGACGAGGACGACGAGTACGAGGAACTCGACCTCCCGGACGACGTCATGGCCGAGCTCGACCGGATCCGCATCGAGAGCACCCGGGAGGTGGCGGTCGACAACGCCGCCGCCGAGCTGGAGGCCGCCCAGCGGGCGCGGGTCCGCGGCGAGATCGCCGAGATGGTGAGCGAGAAGCCCGACGAGGTCGCGGCGATGCTGCGCGGCTGGCTGACCGAGGCCAAGTGACGGGCGTGGGAAGGAACGGGGGACGGTCATGACCATCGCCAGCGTCGAGCAGATGGTGGGGCTGCCGGCGGCGGCCGCCCCGGCGCCGACGGCGGTGCTGCCCGCGGTGCGGCGCCCGGACATGCCGGGCATCCGCAAGGCCGCGGTCTTCATCGCGCAGCTCTCCCGGGAGGAGGCCGGCGCGCTGCTGGCCAAGCTCCGCCCTCGCGAGGTGGAGCAGGTCACCCGCGAGCTGATGAAGCTGGGCTCGGTGGAGCCGGAGGACGTCGACGGCGTCCTGGAGGAGTTCCACCACCTGATGACCGCGCAGCGCTTCGTCGGCCGCGGCGGGGTCGAGTTCGCGCGCGAGATCCTGGCGGCCGGCCTCGGGGAGGACAAGGCCGACGGCATCCTGTCCCGGCTCAACGTCGTCCTCACCGAGGTGCCCTTCGCCTCGCTGCGCAACGCCGACGTGCGGCAGCTGGTCACCTTCCTCAAGGACGAGCACCCGCAGGTCATCGCGCTGGTCCTGGCCCACCTGACCCCGGCCCAGTCGGCCGAGGTGCTCTCCGGGTTCAGCCCGGAGCAGCAGGCGCTCGTCGCCCACCGCATCGCCACGATGGACCGCACCACCCCGGAGATGGTCCGGCTGGTCGAGGAGGAGCTCGGCCGGCGCATGGGCTCGCTGCTGGCCCACCAGGACATGAGCACCGTCGGCGGCGTCGAGACGCTGGTGGAGATCATCAACCGGTCGCCGCGGCCCACCGAGCGGTCGATCCTCGAGTGGCTGGACACCTCCGACCCCGAGCTGGCCGAGCAGGTGCGGGCGCAGATGTTCGTCTTCGAGGACATCGTCACCATCGACGACCGCTCGCTGCAGCTCGTGCTGCGGGAGGTGGAGGCCAACGACCTGGCCACGGCGCTCAAGGGGGTCCGGCCCGACGTGCGGGAGAAGGTGGTGCGGAACCTCTCCGAGCGCGCCGCCGAGAACCTCGCCGAGGAGATCGAACTGCTCGGCCCGGTGCGCACCCGGACCGTCGAGGAGGCCCAGGGCAAGGTCGTCGGCGTCATCCGGACGCTCGAGGAGCAGGGTGTGCTGACGATCTCGCGCGGTGGCGACGATGATTTCGTCGCCTGACGCGGGCGGGAGCATCGCAGCGAGCCCGGCGAGCGAGGAGCGGACCGGCCGCGGAAGGCGACCCGTGATCTCGTCGCCTGACGTCGAGCCGAAGCGGGAGTCGGCCCTCCTCCGCGGCGAGTCGGCCCGGCGGGCCACCCCGTGGGTCCGCGCCGTCCCGGCACCGCGGGACGCGCCGGCGGAGGACCCCCCGCGGGCCACGGTGCCGCCGGCCGCGGTGCCGCCGGCCGCGGTGCCGCCGGCGACCGGCGAGCGGCGCGCGGCCGACCGGCGCCAGCACGTGCGCCGGGCGACCGACCAGCCGGTGCCCACCAACCGGCCGTCGCTGCGCCTGGGCGACGTCTACGCCGAGGAGCTGGCCCGGCTGCGCGGGCATGCGCAGCGGGAGGGCTGGGCCGCCGGGCACGCGGAGGGCCTGGCGGCCGCCGCCGAGGTGGTGGCCGAGACCGAACGCGCGGCCGCCGAGCGGCTCGCCGAGGTGCAGGCCCGCTGGGAGCGCCGCCTGGTCTCGGCCACCGCCGCGCTGGGCGCGGCGGTCACCCAGCTGGATCAGGCCGCCCTCCCGGTCGCCGAGGACGTCCGCGACTCGGTGATCGAGGTCGTGCTGACCCTCCTGGAGGACCTGCTCGGCCGGGAGCTGGCGCTCGCCGGCTCCCCCGGGCTCGACGCGGTGCGGCGGGCGCTGACGCTCCTCCCCGCCGACGCCCCGGCGGTCGTCCGGCTGCACCCCGACGACCTGGCCGAGGTCCCCGCCGAGGCGCTGGCGCAGCTGCCCAGCACGGTCGTCGTCCTCGGCGACCCGGCGGTCGAGCGGGCCGGTGCGGTGGCCGAGTCCGGGCCCTCGCGGGTCGACGCGCAGCTGTCCGCGGCGCTGCAGCGGGTGCGGGCGGTGCTGGCCCCGTGACGGTCGGGCTGCTCGACCGGGCCCGCGCCGCCGCCCGGCCGGAGCTCACCGGCGCCGTCGTCGGCGCCATGGGCCTGACGCTCACCGTCGAGGGCATCCCCGCGGCCGTGGGCGACCTCGTCGAGGTCGACCCCGGCCCGCAGGGGCTGCTCGCCGAGGTCGTCGCCGTCTCCCGCGAGCGGCTCACCTGCATGCCCCTCGGCGAGCTCTCCGGCGTGCACTCCGGGGCGCGGGTCCGGGCGACCGGCCGGCCGCTGCAGGTCCCGGTCGGCGACGCGCTGCTCGGCCGGGTGCTCGACGGCCTCGGCCGCCCCGTGGACGGCGGCGCCCCGCTCGGCCCGGGGGTGGAGTTCGTCGACCTGGCCAGCGAGACCCCGCACGTGCTCTCCCGCAGCCGGGTGCAGGAGCCGCTGACCACCGGCGTCCGCGCCCTGGACACCCTGGTCCCCTGCGGCAAGGGGCAGCGGCTGGGCATCTTCGCCGGCTCCGGGGTGGGCAAGTCGACGCTGCTGGCCCAGATCACCCGCGGCACGGACGCCGACGTGCGCGTCATCGGGCTGATCGGCGAGCGGGGCCGCGAGGTCCGCGAGTTCCTCGAGGAGAACCTCGGCCCCGACGGCATGGCGCGCACCGTCGTCGTCGTGGCCACCTCCGACGAGCCGCCGCTGGTGCGGTTGCAGGCCGCCTTCGTGGCCACCCGCATCGCCGAGGGCTTCCGGGACCAGGGCCGGGACGTGCTGCTGATGATGGACTCGATCACCCGCACCGCCATGGCCCAGCGCGAGGTGGGGCTGTCGGCCGGGGAGCCCCCGGCGACCCGCGGCTACCCGCCGAGCGTCTTCGCGATGCTCCCCCGGCTGCTGGAGAAGGCCGGCACCGCCGCCACCGGGTCGATCACCGGCCTCTACACCGTGCTGGTGGACGGCGACGACCACAACGAGCCGATCGCCGACACCGCGCGCTCGATCCTCGACGGCCACGTCGTCCTCACCCGCCGGCTGGCCACCGCGGGGCACTTCCCGGCGATCGACGTCCTGGAGTCGATCTCCCGGGTGGCCTCGGCCGTGGTGCCGCCGGCGCAGATGGCCGACGCCCGCGAGCTGCGCCGGCTGATGGGCGCGCTGCGGGACGTGCGGGAGCTGGTCGAGATCGGCGCCTACCAGCCCGGCAGCGACCCGCTCGTCGACCGCGCCCGCCAGCTCGCCCCGGCCGTCGAGGCCTTCCTGCAGCAGCCGACCGGGGACCTCACCGCGCCCGACGAGGCGTGGTCGTGGCTCGGCCGGGTCGTCCGGTCGGCGTGAGCCGCCGCCCCGCCTTCCGCCTCCAGCCGGTGCTGGAGCTGCGCCGCCGCGAGGAGCGGACGGCGGCCCTCGCCGCGGCCGAGGCCGCCCGCGCCGCCGCCGAGGCCGACCGGCGGGCCGCGGCGGCCGAGGCCGCCGCCGCCGGGGCGCTGCCCTCCGGCCCCCTGCCGGCCGGTGCGTTCCAGGCCGCCCTCCTGCGCGCCCGGCTCGCCGCGGAGGACGCCGCGGCCGCCCGCGCCCTGGCGACCGCCTCGGCCGAGCAGGCCGCGCTGGTGGCCGCGGCCTGGACGGCGGCCGCCCAGCGCACCAAGGGGCTCGAGCGGTTGCGGGAACGGCACGTGCAGGCGGTGCGGGTGGCCGAGCAGGCTGCCGAGGAGAGAGCCGTGGACGACCTCGTCACCGGCCGCGCCGGCCGCCGCACGACCGCCGGGGAGGTGCCGTGGACGGGGTGACCGCGGTGCAGACCCGCATCAGCGAGATCCAGAGCCGGTTCACCGCGCTGCACCCCACCACCTCGGCGGCCTGGGCGTCGGCCGCGGCCACCGCCGGGCTCGGCGCCGCCACCCCGGTTGCGGCGGCCCCCGCGGCCGCCGGCGCGGCCTCGGAGGCCGCCGTGGTGACCGAGGCGCGCCGGTACCTGGGCGTCCCCTACCGGTGGGGCGGCACCGACCCGGCCACCGGCCTGGACTGCTCCGGGTTCACCCAGCTGGTCTACGGCAACCTGGGGATCTCGCTGCCCCGCACCTCCTCCCAGCAGGCGACCGCCGGTACCGCGGTCGCCTCGCTGGACCGGGCCCGCCCCGGTGACCTCGTCTTCTTCGACAACTCGCCGTCCCGGCCAGGGGTCGACCACGTCGGCATCTACCTCGGCGACGGCACGATGATCGCCGCGCCGCAGGCGGGTGAGACGGTCAAGGTCCAGTCGGTCGGCAACCCCGCGGTGATCCGCCGGGTGCTGCCGGCGGAGGCACCACCCGCCGCGGCGACGGCGGGGTCCGGCGCGCTGGCCGGCGTCCCCTACGCCGACCTGTTCACCCGCGCCGGCGCCCGGCACGGCGTCGACCCGGCCCTGCTGGCCGCGGTCGCCGCCCAGGAGTCCGGGTTCGACCCGACCGCGGTCTCCCCCGCCGGGGCCCGCGGCCTCATGCAGTTCATGCCCGCCACCGCCCGGTCGATGGGCGTGGACCCCGCCGACCCGGCGTCCTCGGTGGACGGCGCGGCCCGCTACCTCGCCCAGCTCACCGACCGGTTCGGCTCCACCGAGCTCGCCCTGGCCGCCTACAACGCCGGCCCGGGCACGGTCAGCCGGCACGGAGGCATCCCCCCGTACCCCGAGACCCAGGCCTACGTCCGCGCCGTGACCAGCAAGGCGGCCAGCTACCGATGAGCGCCCCCCTGACCGTCCTGCCCGCCCCCCGGGCGGGGGGCTCCGCCCCTGCACCCCGCTCCTCCGGCGCGGCCGGGCGCGACGGCTTCGCCGCAGCTCTCGACGACGCCGTCGCCGGCCGGGGACGGCGGCCGGAGCACGGCGAGCGACCGGACCGGCCCGAGCGGGCCCAGCGCCCCGAGCGACCGGAGCGGCCCGAGCCGACCCAGCGCTCGGAGCGGCCGGACCGGCCCGAGCGACCCGAGCGACCCGAGGGGGCCGGGCGCGCACCGCGGCGGGAGCCCGCCGAGCGCCCGCCCGCGGAGGACGCGACGACCGGGGACGCGGCGACCGGCACGGCGACCGGAGAAGCCGCGACCCGGGACGCCACGTCCCACGACGCCACATCCCACGACGCCACGACCGGCGGCGCCACGACCGGCAGCACCACGACCGCCCCCGGCGCGGCGATCCCCGCCGGGGCCGGCGCCCCCGCGGGGACCGCGCCCGCCGGCCCCCCGCAGGGCGTGCCCCCGGTGCTGTGGGCGCTGGCCACCGGTGCCGTCCCCGGTCCCGCGGCCGGGGACCGGCTCGCCGGCGAGCCCGTCGGTCCCCCCGCCCTCGCCGGGTCCGCGGTGGGCGCCGCCGTGCCGGCCCCGCCCGCCTCCGGCCCGGACGGCGGCACGCCGGGCGGCCCGCCCACGACCGGTGCGGCACCGCTGCCCGGGACCGCGCCCGGGGGGCCCGCCGCCCCGCTGCCGGCCGGTGCGGCGCCGGCCGGCACCCCGTCCGCCGCGGGAACCGCGGGCGCCGGGCCGGTCCCCGCCACCGGCGGCGTCGCCCTGCCCCCCGGGGTGGAGCTCGCGGTCGTCGACGGCACCGCCCCGCACGCCGGAGCCGCCGGCACCGCCGACGCGCCCGACGCGGCGGTCCCGGCGCCGGTCGCCGGGGCCGTGGCCGCCCCGTCCGCGCCCGCGACCACCCCGGTGGGCGGCCCGGCGAGCCCCGGCACGCCCGCGCCGGTGTCCGGCCAGGTGGCCTCGCACGTCGCCGTCCTGCGGCACGGGCCCGACGGCACGCACACGATGACCGTCGTGCTCACGCCCGAGCACCTGGGCCCCGTCGAGGTCCGCGTGACCCTCGCCGACGGCGTGGTGGACCTGGCGATGCGCAGCGCGACCGAGGCCGGGCGCCAGGCCCTCCAGGACGCCCTGCCCGAGCTCCGGCGCGACCTGCAGAACGCCGGGCTGACCTGTTCGGGCGCCAGCGTCGACCGCGATGCCGGCGGCTGGACCGCCGCCGGGCAGCAGGCGCCCGGCCAGCAGGACGGCCGGCAGGGCGGCCGGCAGCGCGCCGACGCGGGCGAGTCGCCCTGGTCCCCCGGCCCTCGCCCCCAGCCCGTGCCCCGCGGGGCCGCCGGCCCCGCCGCCACCCGCCTCGACGTCCTGGCCTGAGAGGAGCCCGCGATGACCAGCCCCGTGAGCAGCGCCGGCCACGCCTACACCCCGGCGAGCACCGAGGTGGACCGGCCCGACCAGATGGGCAAGGACACCTTCCTCAAGCTCCTGGTCGCCCAGCTGCGCTACCAGGACCCGACCAAGCCGGCCGACAGCAGCCAGATGATGAGCCAGACCGCCGTCTTCACCCAGGTGGAGAAGCTCGAGCAGCTGGCGACGCAGAACGCCGCCCTGCTGGCGCTCCAGCGCACCACCAGCGCCGGCGCGATGGTCGGCCGCACGGTCACCTGGACCGACACCACCGGCGCCGCCGTGACCGGCACGGTCACCTCCGTCCGCCTCGGCAGCACCGCCGCCGAGGCCACGGCCGTCGTCGACGGGAAGGCCGTCGAGCTCAGCCGGATAACCGAGATCACCTCCTGAACCCCTGACCAGTTAGCGAGGAGTCCTCCCATGCTCCGTTCCATGTTCTCGGCCATCTCCGGCCTGCGCGCCCACCAGACGAAGATGGACGTCACCGGCAACAACATCGCCAACGTCAACACGGTCGGCTACAAGTCGCAGTCGACGGTCTTCGAGGACACGCTCTCGCAGATGATGCGGGCCGGCGGCGCCCCGACCGAGGCCCGCGGCGGCACGAACCCGGCCCAGGTGGGCCTCGGCGTCAAGCTCGGCGGCATCTCCACCAACTGGACGCAGGGCGCCACCCAGACGACCGGGCGCTCCACCGACTTCATGGTCGAGGGCGACGGCTTCTTCGTCGTCCAGGCCGGCACCCAGCAGCTGTTCACCCGCGCCGGCTCGTTCAGCTTCGACTCGGCCGGCAACCTGGTGACCGCCAGCGGCGCCGTCCTGCAGGGCTGGTCCGCCGACGCGGACGGCGTGGTCAACCCCAACGGCCCGATCGGCGACCTCGCCATCCCCTACGGCCAGGGCACCGCCCCGCGGCGCACCGGCAACGGCTCGGTGGAGGGCAACCTGTCGGCGTCGGCGCCCGTCGGGACCGCCGTCGAGACCGCGATCACGATGTTCGACGACCTCGGCCGCGAGGTCCCGGTGACCTACGCCTACCGCAAGACCGCGGACAACACCTGGGGCCTGACGGTGACCGCCCGGGGGACCACCGTGCACACGTCGTCGGTGACCTTCGACGGGGTCTCCGGTGCGCTGTCCTCCGCCAGCCCCGTCACGCTCACGGGCATCCCCGGGCTGACCGGCTCGGTCAGCGTCGACCTCTCCACCATCACGCAGTACGGCAGCCCGACCGACGTCAGCGCCGACGACCAGGACGGCTACGGCGCCGGGACGCTGGAGTCCTTCAGCCTCGGCAGCGACGGCACCGTCACCGGCATGTTCTCCAACGGGGAGCGCAAGGTCCTCGGGCAGCTGGCCCTGGCCGCCTTCGACAACCCCAGCGGCCTCGAGAAGGCCGGCAGCAGCATGTTCCGCGCCGCGAACAACTCCGGCCTGCCCGACATCGGCCAGGCCGGCGCCGGCGGCCGCGGCGCGCTCACCGCCGGCGCCCTGGAGATGAGCAACGTCGACCTGGCCGAGGAGTTCACCGGCCTGATCGTGGCCCAGCGCGGTTTCCAGGCCAACAGCCGGGTGATCACCAGCTCCGACGAGATCCTCCAGGACCTGGTCAACCTCAAGCGCTAAAGGACTCCCTGCCCCACGGCTCGCAGGCTCGCCGCGGGGCCCTGCACGGGGGCCGACCCGGTACCTCATCTCGCGGCCCGGCCACCCGGTGGTGGCCGGGCCGCTGCCGTCCGGACCCGCGTCCGTGCAGCTCACCCCGTGGGGTGGAGGACGCCGTTCGGCTCAAGCGGCACCGCCCCGGGGCCGATGAGAACTGCAGCAGAGGCGACGCGCCCACCGGGCGCCGCCGGACCCCTCCCCCCGCAAGCCAGAGGACCCCTCGTGATCCGTGTGACGCGCCTGAACGGAGAGCGGTTCGCGCTCAACCCCGACCTCGTCGAGCGGGTGGAGGGTCACCCCGACACCGTGGTCTTCCTCGTCGACGGCACCAGGTACGTCGTCCGCGAGACCGTCGAGGAGGTCCTCCTCGAGATCCGCGAGTACCGGGCCTCCATCCTCGCCACCGCCTACGAGATGGACCGCGGGACCTACCGCTCCCCGGTGGCGCCGGCGGACGCCGACGGGGCCTCCGTCGTCCCCTTCCCGGCCCGCGAGGAGCGCTGACCCGTGGACCCGGCCACCCTCATCGGCTTCGTCATCTCGATGGTCGCCCTCCTGGCCTTCATGGTCCTCGAGGGCTCCGACCCGACGTCGCTGATCTTCATCCCCGCGATCATCCTGGTCCTCGTGGCCACCTTCGGTGCGGCCATGTCCAGCCAGACGATGGACGACCTCAAGAAGATGCCCGCCTGGTTCAAGATGGCGCTGATGCCGGCCAAGGTGCCGCCGGCCAGCGACCAGATCCAGACCCTCGTGCAGCTCGCCGAGAAGGCCCGCAAGGAGGGCCTGCTCGCCCTCGAGGCCCAGGTGAAGACCATCGAGGACCCGTTCCTCAAGCGCGGGCTGCAGATGGGCATCGACGGCACCGACCCCGAGGAGCTGCGCGCCGTCCTGGAGAGCGAGATCTCGGCCAAGAAGTCCGAGGACAAGGTCGCCGCCAAGTTCATGAACGCGATGGGCGGCTACGCCCCGACCATCGGCATCGTCGGCTGCATCGTCGGCCTCATGAACGTCATGGCCAACCTCAGCAACCCGGAGTCGCTGGGGCCCATGATCGCCGCCGCGTTCGTCGCCACCCTGTGGGGCGTCATGGCCGCCAACTTCTGGTTCCTGCCGATGGGCGCCAAGATCCTTCGGGTCAGCGAGCTGCAGGCCGCGCAGATGGAGCTGCTCGTCGAGGGCATCACCGAGATCCAGGCCGGGACGAGCCCGCGGGCCGTCCGCCTCAAGCTCACCTCCCTCATCCCGCCCAGTGAGGTCGCCAGGGAGGCCGCGTGAGCTCCGGCGGCCACGGCGGCCGCCGCCGCGGCAGGAGGCACGAGGAGGAGGAGCACGAGAACCACGAGCGGTGGCTGGTGTCCTACGCCGACATGGTGACGCTGCTGCTGGTGACCTTCGTGGTGCTCTACGCCATGAGCCAGGTGGACAAGGAGAAGTTCGCCGCCCTGGCCAGCGGCCTGTCCGAGACCTTCGGCGCCCCGGTCAGCGCGCTGGTGAGCAGCAGCAGCCAGGAGGAGCCCGCCGTCCTCGACGGGCTGCCCGCCCCGGCCGACATCGCCCTCGGCATCGCCCCGGACTCCCGGCCCACCCAGGAGCAGGTCGACGCGGCCGCGGCCGAGGCGGCGCTCGCCGAGGCCCGCCAGGTCGCCGCCGAGGCGCGCGACGAGTACGCCGCGCTGGTCGCCGCGCGGGACCGCATCGAGGCCGCGCTCGCCGCGGCCGGCTACGCCGGCACCGCCCGGTACGAGATCGACGAGCGCGGCCTGGTGGTGCACATCGTCTCCGACCCGGTGCTCTTCGACGCCGAGCGCGCCGACCTCAAGGCCGACGGGCGGGCGATCCTCAGCGCGCTGGCCCCCACCCTGGCCACGCTGCCCAACCAGCTCGCGGTGGAGGGCCACGCCAACCACCTGGCCGTCACGCCGGGCGGGCCCTACCCGTCGAACTGGGAGCTCTCCGGCGCCCGGGCCTCGACCGTCGTGCGGTACCTGGCCGGCGACGGCCTGGCCGAGGACCGCATGTCGGCCGTCGGCTACTCGTCGACCCGCCCGCTGGTGCCCGAGACCGACCCGGGCGCGATCACCGTCAACCGGCGCGTCGACGTCGTCGTGCTCTCCACCGCCTCCGCCGAGGCCAACGACCTGCTGCCGGGCCTCGCCGCCGGGCAGCCCGCCGCCGAGCACCCCTGAGGAGGGACCCATGGCCGGGAAGACCAAGGACACGAAGGCCGCCGCACCCGAGGGGGGCGAGGAGGCCAAGGGCGGCCGGAAGAAGCTGCTCGTCATCGCGCTGGTCGCCGTCCTGGCGCTGGGCGGTGCCGGGTACTTCTTCCTCTTCGCCGGCAGCGGTGAGGCCGCGGCCGAGGAGCCGGTGGCCGGTGCGGTGCTCCCCCTCGACTCGGTCGCGGTGAACCTGGCCGGCGGGGGCTACCTCAAGGTCGGCATCGCGCTGCAGCTCACCGAGGCCGCGGCCGGCGGGGGCCACGGCGGCAGCAGCGTGGACGGGTCCGAGGCGCTGGACCTGGTGATCGCCACCTTCTCCCAGGCCCAGCCGGCCGACGTCACCGGCTCCCGCGAGGCGCTCAAGGAGGCCCTCGAGCACCGCATCGTGGAGGCCTACACCGAGGACGGCCACGAGATGGTCATGGGCATCTACCTCACGGAGTACGTGACGCAGTGACGCCGGCCGCGCCGGCCGGGTCCTCGACCCGCCGAGCGCGCGGGTCCGGGGGTGATGTGCGCTGGGTGGGGGTCTCGGCCCGGGAACCCCCACCCAGCGCACATCGCCACCCGGGGGCGTCGCGGGCCCGACGGCGTCCCCACCCCGGGCGTCCCAGCGGCCCCACGCCCCCCACCCACCCCGGCCGACCGGCGGCGCCCCGCGCCGCCGGTCAGCCCGTGTCGGGACCGTGCCGATGAGAGGTGCGTGACCCGCCCCGATCCCGGACCCGCCCCCGCCGGGCCGGACCCGTCGCCGCAGGTCCCGGCACCTCCTCCGAGCGCGACCGGCCCCGGCGCCCCCTCCCCCACCGGTCCGGGCCGCCGGCGCCGCGGTGAGCTGCGCGTCTACGACTTCCGCCGCCCGACCAAGCTCTCCCGCGAGCACGTCCGCGTCCTGCAGATCGCCCTGGAGGGGTTCGCCCGCCAGGCCACCACCGTGCTCACGACGATGCTGCGCACCGGCGCCCGCATGGAGCTCGTCGGCATCGAGCAGCACTCCTACGACGACCACCTGGCCACGCTCCCCGAGACCTGCTTCCTCGCGACGTTCTCGATGGAGCCGCTGGGCGGCAAGGGGCTGCTGGCCTACTCGCTGGACACGGCGATGGCGATGGTCGACCACATGCTCGGCGGGGCCGGTGGCGCCGAGCAGCCCGCGCGGCCGATGACGGTCATGGAGACCGCCATCACCCGGCACCTGCTCGACCGGCTGCTGCAGGACCTCGGGACGGCGTTCTCGCACGTCACCGACGTACAGCCGGCGCTGGAGGACATCGAGTACGACCCGCAGCTCGCCCAGGCCGCCGGCGGCTCGGACACCGTGGTGGTCACGACGCTGGCGCTCTCGGTCGGCAGCCGCACCAGCGAGGCCACCCTCGTCCTGCCGTTCTCGTCCTTCGCGACCGCGCTGCACGATGCGGCCTCGCCCCAGCTGTCGGAGTCCGCCCAGGCGGTCCGCCGGCGCGCCCAGCAGGCCCTGGCCGAGCGGCTCGGGATGGTCCCGGTGGACGTCGGCGTCCGGTTCACCCCGCTCGAGGTCTCCTCCGAGGACCTGCTGTCCCTCGACGTGGGTGACGTGCTGCTCCTGCGCCACCCGCAGGACGCGCCGCTCGAGGTCACCACCAACGACGTGACGTTCGCCTACGCCATCGCCAGCAACCACCGGCGCCGGCTCGCCGCCGCCATCGTCCCCACCCCGTCCAGCGCCCAGCACCCAGCCCAGAAGGACACCGCATGACCGCCAGCCTGGAGCACACGCAGGCCTCCGAGACCGTCATCGCGGTCGTGGCCGCCGCCGCCCGCGCCGCGGCCGACCTGGTGCCCGCCTCGGTCGCGCTGACCCCCGGCGCCCCGGTGCGCGACCCGGACGCCGTCCCCTCGCCCGCCGGCGCCTCCGCCGCGGTGACCGCCCGGCTCTCGGGGGAGGTCACCGGGGACGTCGTCCTCGTCGTCTCCCCGCAGCTGGTCGAGGCGCTGGCCAACTCCCCGGTCGGGCCGATGGAGCTCGCGCCGGCGCTGCGCCCCGCCCTCGAGGCGGCCGCCGCCACGCTGGGCCGGGTGCGCATCGACTCCGAGCGCACCGAGGACCCGGTGGCGGCCCTGGACGGGCTGCGCGACAAGGGCATGCTCGTCGCCGTCCCGCTGCTGGCCGGCGACCAGGTCGAGGCGACCCTCGCACTGCAGGTCACCCTGCCGGCCCCGCGCACCCCGCGCGGCAGCCTGGACCTCCTGCGGCACGTCGCGATGGAGGTGACCGTGGAGATCGGCCGCACCCGCATGACCGTCGGCGAGCTGCTCTCCCTGCACCCCGGCGAGGTGGTCGAGCTGGACCGGGCCGCCAGCGCCCCCGCGGACCTCCTGGTCAACGGCACCCTCATCGCCCGCGGCGAGGTGGTCGTCGTCGACGAGGACTTCGGGCTGCGGATCAGCGAGATCGTCACCGACGCCGCCGGCGAGCGCGGAGCGGCGCCGGCATGACCTGGATGGTGATCCGGCTCGTCCTGTCCCTGGCCTTCATCGGCGCGGTGCTCTGGTTCGCCGCGCGGGTGGCCCGCCGGCGCGGGCTCGGGCAGGGCAGCGGGCTCATCGAGGTCGTCGCCCGCCAGCGCATGGGCCGGACGAGCTCGCTGTCGGTGGTCCGCGTCGCCGGCCGGGTGCTGGTCGTCGGTTCCACCGAGGAGCAGGTCACCCTGCTGGCCGAGGTGGACGGCGACCTGGTCGAGGAGGAGCTCGCCGATCGCCGGGCCGCGCTCGCCCGGCCGGCCCCGGCCGGCCCCGGCCTGCTGGCCGGGTCCGTGCTGGACCGCGGCAGCTGGACGGCCGCCGTCCAGCAGCTGCGCGACCGGACGGTGCGCCGCTGATGACCTCCTCCCCCGCCGCCGCCCGCGGCGCACCCGTCGCCCGGCGGCTGGGGCTGCTCCTGCTGCTGGTGGCCGCCGCCGGCGCGCTGCTGCTGCTGCTGCTCGCCGGCCCGGCCGCGGCGGCCCCGACCGCCCCCACGGCGCCCACCGACCCGACCGCGCCCGTGGCACCGGCGGTCGAGGGCGGGGTGGACATCTCCGTCGGGGGCGGCAGCGCCAGCACCTCGATCACGCTGATCCTGGCGATCACCGTGCTGTCGGTGGCGCCCGCGGTGCTGCTGCTCTGCACCTCGTTCACCAAGATCGTCGTGGTGCTGTCGCTCACGCGGAACGCGCTGGGCATGATGCAGTCGCCGCCGAACTCGGTGCTGACCGGCATCGCCCTGTTCCTCACGCTGTTCGTGATGGGGCCGGTGCTCTCCGACGTCAACGAGGTCGCGGTCCAGCCCTACCTCGACGGCCGGGCGACCGTCACCCAGGCCTACGACGCCGGCGTGGTGCCCCTGAAGGCGTTCCTGCTCGACAACACCCGGGACGACGAGCTGCGGCTCATGGTGGGGCTCTCCGGCGAGGAGGCCCCGGCCGACCGGGAGGCGGTCAGCATGACCACGCTGGTGCCGGCGTTCGTGCTCTCCGAGCTCAAGAGCGCCTTCATCATCGGGTTGGTCGTGTTCATCCCGTTCCTGGTGCTCGACATGCTGGTCAGCGCCGCGCTGATGTCGATGGGCATGATGATGGTCCCGCCGACCATCGTGTCGCTGCCGTTCAAGCTGCTGCTCTTCGTGGTGGTCGACGGCTGGTCGCTGATCACCACCGCGCTGGTGGGGTCGTACGGATGAGCGACGCCGACGTCACCGAGATCGCGCTGCGGACCATGCTGGTGGCCGCCAAGGTCTCCGCGCCGATCCTGGTCACCGCGCTGCTCGTGGGCTTCCTCATCTCCCTCTTCCAGGCCGCGACGCAGATCCAGGAGCCGACGCTGTCGTTCGTGCCGAAGGTGATCGCGGTGTCGATCGCCCTGCTGGTGACCGGGAACTGGGTGCTGGCCGAGATGGTGTCGTTCACCCAGGGGCTCTTCGACGCGCTGCCCCGGCTGCTCGACCGGACCTGAGCCCATGGACCTCGAGGTCCCGGCGTCCACCCTGGTGGCCCTGCTGCTCGGCACCGCCCGGGCGGCCGGGTTCCTGCTCGTGGCGCCGCCCTTCAACTCCCGGGTGATCCCGGCGCCGGTCAAGGGCGCGCTCGCGCTGACCCTGTCGGTCGTGCTGCTGGACCGCGTCGCGGCGTCGGTCGGGGAGCCGACGGCCGGCGTGCTCGTGGTCGGCGCGGTCACCGAGGTCGCCATCGGCGCCGCGCTGGGCTTCGTGGTGCACGTGCTGTTCGCCGCCGTCCAGTACGCCGGTGACCTGATCGACCTGACCGGCGGCTTCTCGCTGCAGCCGGCCTACGACCCGCTGGCCATGACCACCAGCTCGTCGATCGGCCGGCTGCACCACCTGCTCGCGCTGACCCTGCTGTTCACCAGCGGGGGTCACCTGCTCGTCGTGCGCGGGTTCGCCACCTCCTACGAGGGGCTGCCCGTCGGCGGCGGGGTCCCCACCGAGCAGCTGGCCCAGGCGCTGGTCACCGCCTTCTCGATGATGTTCCTCGCGGCGCTCCAGATCGCCGGCCCGATGGTCGCCGTCCTGCTGCTCGCCGACATCGCGCTCGGCCTGCTGAGCAAGGCCGCACCGGCGCTCAACGTCTTCGCCCTCGGCTTCCCGCTGAAGATCATGCTGACCCTCGCGCTGCTCGGGCTGACCTTCCCGCTGCTGCCCGCCGCGCTCGACGCCCTCGTCGAGGACGCGGTGCGCGCGATGGTGTCCTTCCGGAGCGGCTGATGGCCAAGGACGGTCCGGGCGGGGAGAGGACCGAGAAACCGACCGCCAAGCGCCTCCAGGAGGCGCGCCGGGACGGCCAGGTCGCGCGGACCCAGGAGCTCGGCACCTGGGCGGGGGTGGCGGCGGCCAGCCTGCTGCTGCCGATGACGGTCCGGGACGCCTACGACGGGGTCGGCCGGCTGTTCGTGCAGATCGGCGCCGTGGCCGCGCACCCGGAGGTCGCCGGGCTGTCGGCGCTGTTCGGGCAGGCGCTGGCCACCTTCGTCACGGTCGCCCTCCCGCTGGCGCTGGGCATGATGCTGGTCGGGACGCTCGCGGCCGCCGCGCAGGGCGGGGTGACCGTCAGCGGCAAGCCGATGAAGCCCACGCTGAAGAAGCTCAACCCCTTCCCCGGCTTCAAGCGGATGTTCGGCACCCAGGGGCTGTGGGAGGCAGCCAAGGCGATCGTCAAGACCGCGGCCCTGGGCACCGTCGTGGTGCTGACCAGCAGCCGGGCCCAGGCCCTGGTGAGCTCGGCCGGCGCGCTGCCGCTGTCGACGGTGGCGGCGACCTTCGCCGACTGCGCCGTGCTCATGTTCCGCGTGGTCGCGGTCACCGGCCTGGTCATCGCGCTGGCCGACTACGTCGTCGTCCGCGTGCGCCTGGTGAAGCAGCTCAGGATGAGCCGGTACGAGATCCAGCAGGAGCACAAGCAGGCCGAGGGCGACCCGCACATGAAGGCGCACCGGAAGTCCCGCGCCCTGGCGATGTCACGCAACCGGATGATGGCCGAGGTGGCCCAGGCCGACGTCCTGCTGGTCAACCCCACCCACGTCGCCGTGGCGCTGCGGTACGAGCCGGAGCGGGGCGCCCCCCGGGTGGTGGCCAAGGGCGCCGACGGGATCGCCGCGAAGCTGCGCGAGCGGGCGGCCGAGGCGCGGGTGCCGATGGTCCAGGACGTCCCGCTGGCCCGGGCGCTGCACGCCTCCTGCGACCTCGGCCAGGAGGTGCCGCCGCAGCTGTTCACCGCGGTCGCCCGGGTGCTCGCCTTCGTCATGCAGCTGTCCGCGCGGGGGGTGCGCGGGGGGCTGCACCGGCCCGGGTTCGACGCGCCGGACGTCGAGGGCCTGCCGCGGGCGGGGGCGCCCCGCCGGTGACGGGGCGCACGGGGCGCCCGTGACGGGTGGGGCGGGCGGCGCCGGACGCGGTGCCCGGGTTGAGCCGAACTGCCGATGAGTTCGGGCGTGCAGAAGCTGACGAAGGCCGCCGTCCCGGTCGGCGTGGTGGCCATCGTCCTCATGCTGGTCGTGCCGATGCCGGCCGCCGTGATGGACCTGCTGCTCGGCCTGAACATCACCGCGTCGCTGCTGATCCTGCTGGTCGCGATGCAGATCAAGCGGCCGCTGGACTTCGCCGTCTTCCCCTCGCTGCTGCTCGTCGCGACCCTGTTCCGGCTGGCCCTCAACGTCTCCTCCACCCGGCTGGTGCTCACCGACGGCTTCGCCGGCAAGGTCATCGAGGCGTTCGGCCACTTCGTGATCAGCGGCTCGCTGGTCGTCGGTCTGGTGATCTTCGTGATCCTGACCATCGTGCAGTTCGTCGTCATCACCAACGGCGCCGGCCGCGTCGCCGAGGTCGGCGCCCGCTTCACCCTCGACGCCATGCCGGGCAAGCAGATGGCGATCGACGCCGACCTCAACGCCGGGCTGATCAACGAGACGCAGGCGCGCAAGCGGCGCCAGGAGGTCACCGCCGAGGCCGACTTCTACGGGTCGATGGACGGCGCCTCGAAGTTCGTCAAGGGCGACGCCATCGCCGGCATCATCATCACGCTGGTCAACCTCATCGGCGGCTTCGCGATCGGGATCATGCAGCGCGGCATGGCCCCGGCCGACGCGGTGCAGACCTACTCGCTGCTGACCGTGGGCGACGGCCTGGTGTCGATGATCCCGGCCCTGCTGCTGTCCACGGCGACCGGCATCATCGTGACCCGGTCGGCCACCGAGGGCGACATGGGCAGCGACCTGATCGCCCAGCTCGGCCGGTTCAAGCAGCCGCTGCGGATCGCCGGCGGCGGTGCGTTGATGCTGTGCCTCATCCCGGGCCTGCCGGTGCTGCCGTTCCTCCTCGTCGGCGGCCTCTTCTTCCTCCTCGCCTCCCGCATCACCGAGGCGCCCACCGCCGACGAGGACGCCGAGGCGGCCGCCGCCGCGGCCGAGCTGGAGCCCAGGCCCGACTCGCCGGAGGAGATCGCCGAGCGGATGCGGGTCGACCCGCTGGAGCTGGAGGTGGCCTTCGACCTGGTGGACCTGGTCGACGCCGCCCGCGGCGGCGACCTGCTCGACCGCGTCAAGGCGCTGCGCCGGAAGGTCGCGATGGACACCGGCCTGGTGATCCCGCTGGTGCGCACCCGTGACAACCTGGACCTGCCGGCCTCCCAGTACGTCATCTGGCTCAACGGCGTCCCCGCCGCCAAGGGCATCTCGCCCGCGGGCACGGTGCTGGCCATCGGCGACTCGCTCGACGCGCTGCCGGGCAAGGCCACCCGCGAGCCGGTGTTCGGGCTGCCGGCCAAGTGGGTGCCGGTCGAGCTGCAGCGCCAGGCGGAGATGTCCGGCGCGACCGTCGTCGACCGGTCCTCGGTCATCACCACCCACCTGGCCGAGGTGGTCCGCCAGAACGCCGCCCAGCTGCTCGGCCGCGAGGACGTCCGCCTGCTGGTCGAGATGGTCAGGCGCAGCCACCCCGTGGTGGTCGAGGAGCTCACCCCCACGCTGCTCACCCTCGGCGAGGTGCAGCGCGTCCTGCACGGGCTGCTGGAGGAGAACGTCTCCATCCGCGACCTGGTGCGCATCTTCGAGGCCCTCTCGGTGCGGGCGAAGGTCGCCACCGACGTCGACGGCCTGGTCGAGGCCGCCCGCGCGGCGCTCGGGTCGGCGATCAGCCACCCGTACGTCACCGCCGACGAGCGGCTGCACGTGCTGACCCTGGAGCCGGCCTTCGAGCAGCGGCTGCTCGAGTCGGTCCGGACCACCGACGCCGGCCAGGTCCTGGCCCTGGACGCCGGCACCGTCGACGCGCTGGTCACCTCCTGCACCGGGCTGCTGGCCGACGCCGAGCGCCTCGGGCTCTCCCCCGTGCTGGTCTGCTCACCCCAGGTGCGCGCGGCCCTGTCCCGCCTGGTCCGCCAGGTCGTCCCCCGCCTGCCGGTCATCTCCTACGCGGAGGTGTCCCGGACGGCGCAGATCGAGTCCCTGGGAGTGGTGAACGGTGCCTTTGCCATCCGTTGAGGCAGCGACCCGCGACGCCGCCATCGCCGCCGCGCGCGAGCGGTACGGCTCCTCGGTGCGGATCGTCGGCGTGCGCAGGGTGCGCACCGGCGGGGTGATGGGCTTCTTCACCACCGAGCGGTACGT
The DNA here is from genome assembly GCF_054049955.1 of Geodermatophilus sp. SYSU D00758. Taxonomy (NCBI): domain Bacteria; kingdom Bacillati; phylum Actinomycetota; class Actinomycetes; order Geodermatophilales; family Geodermatophilaceae; genus Geodermatophilus; species Geodermatophilus sp. SYSU D00758. The sequence goes on along the minus strand of NZ_JBJGYK010000003.1, from coordinate 174,296 downwards.
GGCCGAGGTGGAGGAGCTCCCGGCCGCCGCCGTGCCGCGCCGGCCGGCCTCGCGGGCGGAGTCGGCCGCGCGCATCGAGGCCGCGCTGCGGCGGGCACCGGTCCTGCCCGACCCGGTGGACGAGGTCGCCGACCTGCTCGGCGGCGGTACCCCGGGCGGGGCCCGGCCCGACGTCGGGCTGTACTCCCGCCAGGCCCGGCCGCCGGCCGGCCGGCCCGCGGCACGGGCGGCCGGGGACCAGGCCCCGTGGGGCCCGGCGCCCTCCGCCCCCGCCGCACGTCCCGCCGCCCCGGTGACCGCGGCCCGCCCCGCTCCCGAGCCGGCGCGCCCGCGCGCCGCCGCGCCGGTCGAGGACGTCCCCGCGGCGCCCTCGCCCTTCACCGCCGCCCTGGCGCAGATGGTGGCCGCCGACCGCGAGGTCCGCGCCGCCGTGGAGGAGGCGGTCGCGACCGCGCACGGCGCCGCGGCGGACACCGCACCCCCGGGGTCCGCCGAGCCGTTCCCCGCCGCGCCCGCCCCCGAGGAGCCGTTCCCCGCCGGGACCCCGGTCGACGAGCCGGTCCTCGGCCCGCCCGTGCCCGACGAGCCCGAGCTGCGCGTGCCCGACGAGCCCGGGGTGCGCGTGCCGGACGGGCTCGCGGCGCCGGTGCCGGACGAGCCGGCCGGGGCCTCCTGCTCCTGGGACGAGGAGCCGGTCGGCGCCGGGACGGCGACCTCCGCCGGGCTGTGGGGCACCCCGGAGCCGGGGACGCCGGTGGCCGGGCCGGCGCCGGAGCCGGCCGCCGCCGTGGTTCCCGGGGAACCGGCCCTCCCCGAGCCGGCCGCCGCCGTGGTCCCCGAGGATCCGGCCGCCTCACCCGCCGTGGTCCCCGACGGACCGCCCGCCCCGCCACCGGCCCGGTGGCTGCCGCCGGTCCCCCCGCCGGTCGTGCGCACCCCGCGCACGGTGCCCCCGCCCGCCCCCGTGGGGCCGGAGTGGGCCACCGCGTCCGAGCTCCCCGGCCCGGTCACCGCCCGCGAGGAGATCGTCGCCGAGGTGCTGCGCGCCGCGCTCGCACACGACACCTCCGACGCCGCCCTCACCGACCTGCTGCGCGGCGTGCTGACCGGCGCGGCCACGCAGGAGGAGCTGCGGGCCGCCGACCCCTCCGGTGGCGAGGACGGCGAGCTCGCCGTCTGGGTGGACGCCGCGACCGAGTCCGACGAGTGGGAGGTCGACCCGGAGCTGGGGAGCGAAGCGGAGGCCGGGGTCGAGCCGGCCGTCGCGGCGGCGGTGCTCGCCGCGACCGCCAGCGACCCCGCGCCCCTGCCGATGCCCGTGGACGCGACGACGGTCCTGCCGCCCCTGTCGCTGCTGCCGCCGCCCACGCCGGGCGCCGAGCTGGCCGTCCCGCCGCTGCTGTCCCGGCGGCCCCCGGTGCCACCGGCGGTCCGCCGCCCGGGCCAGCAGGTGGCCCGCCGCACCGTGGCGCGCACCGGCCTGGCCACCGTCACCCGGCTGCCGGTCGACCAGCGCGCGGCCGGGCGGCGCCCCGCCCCCGGGGCCGGCGCGCCGGTGCTCGTGCCCTCGGTGCGCGCCGTCCCGGCGCCCGGGACCGCCCGGGTGACCGGCCCGGAGGACGCCGTCGTCGGCCGGCTGCTGGCCCTCGGGGTCCCCGAGCGGCTGCTGGGCGCCGACTTCGCCGCCGCGGTGGCCCGCTCGGGCACCTACGCGGCGCTGGTGCGGGCCCTCGCCGCCGGGCTGCCGCCGGTGCCCGAGCTGCCCGCCGGCCCCGGCGAGGTGCTGCTGGTCGTGGGCCCCGGGGTCGAGACGCTCGCCGCGGCCCGCTCCCTGGCCGCCGCCCTGCGGCTCGACGGGGAGCGGCTGCAGTGGGCCTCGCGGGGCGACCTCGCCGCGCTGGCCCCGCGGAGCAGCCGGATCACCGGCATCGACGCCGCGCTCGAGCGCAAGCTCGACGCCGACCGGGCCGGGACGCTGACGATCGTCGCGGTCGACGCGCCGCTGCGCGGCGGCAGCACCTGGCTGGAGCAGATGCTCGCGGTGTTCTCGCCGGCCGGGGTCTGGGCGGTGGTCGAGGCCACCCGCAAGCCCGAGGACGTCGGCCCGTGGCTGGACGGCCTGCCCCGGGTGGACGCGCTGGTCGTCCAGGACACCGACCTGACCGCGGACCCGGCGGCGTTGCTGGCGCGCACCAGCGCGCCCGTGGCCCTCCTCGACGGCAACCGCGCGACCGCGCACCGCTGGGCGTCCCTGCTGTGCGAGCGGCTGGAGAGCGGGACGGCATGAGCCCGCTGCGGTGGGAGGTGCTGGCCGCCGGCCTGGTGCTGGCGGCGCCGGTCCTGCTGCTCGGGCTGCGCGGCGACCTCACCACCGACGAGGTGGTCACCCGGCTGCCGTGGTGCCTGGCCGCCGGCTGGCTGGCGGTCACCCTGCTGCGCTGGGCGGCGACCCCGCCCCGGCCCCGCCCGGCGGAGCCCGTCCCCGCCGCCGGCGCGGAGGAGCCGCCCGCCCCGCCGGCGTGACCGGCGGCGTGGGCGGCTCCTCGGGTCCGGCCCTCAGGTCCCGGCCGGGACCGCCTGCTCCCGGCCCGGCGCCCCGCCCGGCCGGAAGTCGGCGAGGTGGTGCCCCGCGGGCTGCAGGACCCCGATCAGGTTGCCGAAGGGGTCGATCACCGAGGCGGTGACCACCGGCCCGTGCGGCGTGACCGGCTGGTACTCCCGCGTCCCCATCGCGGTCAGCCGCGCCAGGGTGGCGTCGAGGTCGTCGACCCGCCAGTGCATGACCGCCCCGCCCGTCCCGGTGACCGTGCCCGGCGGGGCGACCGCCCGGTCGGCGATCGCCAGCTCGGCCCCGTCGGCGAGCCGGAACTTGGCGTAGGACGTGCGGCCGCCGGGGCCCGGGCGGGTGAAGTACGGCCCCGTCCCCAGCAGCTCGGTGTACCAGTCCGCGGCCGCGGTCACGTCGTCGGCCCAGTAGATGAGCGTGGCGAACCCCCGGAGGGTCACGACGCGCTCCCCGCCCGCGCCGGGGTGCCGTCGGGGGCCTCGGCCGGTGCCGGGACCGGGGCGGCCTCCTGCTCGGGCGACCAGTCGGGGGCCTGCCAGCGGTGGAACACCCGGGCCACCGAGTCCTTCGGGCTCTGCCAGGTCTCCGGCCGGTACGGGCCGACGTACGGGCTGAGCGCCTGCATGATCTTGGCGAACGCCGGCGCCGGCTTGCCGCCCTCGTGCTCGGCGCGGACCGCCGCGGCCTTCTCCCGGTCCTGCTCCAGCAGGTGCACGAACACGTCCTCCATGGAGAACAGCCACCGGCCGGTGACACCGGTCTCGACGGGCAGGTCACCGGCGTCGGACTCGGCGAAGACGCGGGCGATGTCCTCCTCGGAGCCGGGCTTCATGCGCTGCACGATCACCGTCAGCTCGCGGTCCTCGGGCACGTCGCCCTCGGGCACCCACTGGTAGAACGGCTTGGCCACCGAGTGCGAGGGGTTCTCCCAGTAGCTCGGGTACGGCGTCACGTAGGGGGCGATCTGCTCGGCGATGGCCTGGAACGCCGGCAGGCCGCGGCGCTGCCCGGAGACCGCCGGGTCCTCCTTGCGCTCGATGACGTGGATGTAGAGGTCCTCGAGCGAGCACAGGTACCGGCCGATGACCCCGAGGTCCTGCGGGCGGGTGGTCTCGTCGTAGTAGGCGAAGACGGGACCGACCTTGTCCTCGCTGCCGGGGACCATGTGGCAGACGATCACGTTGCGGAACGGGCGGAAGGTCATGGCAGGGCCTCTCTTCTCATCTCTCATCGGGGGGTGGGGGTGAAGCGCAGGGGCAGTTCCAGCAGGCCGCGGAAGGCCGACGCGGCCGGCAGCCACTGCAGGTCCTCGACCGGGACGTCGAGGCGCAGGTCGGGCAGCCGGACGAGGATCCGGCGCAGCGCCGTCGTGGCCTCGAGCCGGGCGAGGGCGGTGCCCAGGCACTTGTGGATGCCGTGCCCGAAGGACATGTGGTGGGTGGGTCCCCGGGAGAGGTCGAGGGCGTCGGCGTCCGGCACGAACTCCGGGTCGTGGTTGGCGGCGCTGAGCACGATCGTGACGATCGAACCCGCGGGGACGGTCACGCCGCCGATGTCGAGGTCCTCGGTGGCGAACCGGAAGCTCGACACCGGGACCGACCCGTCGAAGCGCAGCAGCTCCTCCACGGCGTCGGGCACCAGGCCGGGGTCGTCGAGCAGCCGCTGCAGCTCCTCCGGGTGGGTCAGCAGCGCGACCACGGCGTTGCCGAGGAAGTCCGAGGTCGTCTGGTAGCCGGCGAACAGCAGCAGGAAGCAGGTGGAGACGAGCTCCGCCTCCGACAGCCTGCCGTCCCCGTCGCGCGCGGCGATCAGCGCGCTCACCAGGTCCTCCCCCGGCTCCCGGCGCTTGCCGGCCACCAGCCCGCTGAAGTACGCGTGCAGCCGCTCCTGCGCCTGCCCGATCGCCGCCCGGTCCTCCTGGGGGCTGCGCCCGCCGGTCCCCACCGTCCGGATCACCTGGGTGCCGGCCAGGATCTCCTCGTGGTCGGCCTCGGGGATGCCGAGCAGGTCCCCGATGACCGCCAGCGGCAGGCGCAGGGCGAACTCGTCGACGAACTCGGTGCGCCCGTGCGGCGCCATCCGGTCCAGCAGGTCCTCGACGATCTCCTCGATCCGGGGGCGCATGGCCTCGATCCGCCGCGGCGTGAACGCCTGCGTCACCAGCCGCCGCAGCCGGGTGTGCTCCGGCGGGTCGGAGTTGAGCATGTTGGTGTTGATCTGCCGGGCCTTCTCACCGAACACCGCGAGGTAGGTGTCCCCCGCGCGGTAGAGGTCCTTGGACAGCCGCGGGTCCGACAGCGCCTGGCGGGCGTCGTCGTACCGGGTGACGAGGAAGGAGTCGAACCGCGGCGTCCGCACCCGGACGACCGGCCGCTCGGCGCGCAGCCGGGCGTAGACCGGGTAGGGGTCGGCGCGGAACGCGGGGGTGTAGATCTCCTGACCGGGGACGATGTCATCCGGCGGCTCGGCGGCCACCGGCGGCTGGGCGGTCTGGGTCATCGGTCTCTCCTGGGGTGGGGGCGGCGGGGGTCAGAGGGCGAACACGCGCGCCAGGTGGTCGCGCAGGGCGGTCTCGGCGACCGGTCGCGCGCGGAAGCCGACGTGCCCGTCGGGCCGGACGAGGTAGGCCGCCGTGCGGGCGCCGGCCAGGCCGTAGGCCGCCTCGAACGCCCGCCGGGCGTCGCGCACCACGGGCAGGTCGACCAGCGCCGGCACACCGGTCCCGGGAGCGGCCACGAGGTAGGCGTCCACCTCCCCGCGGGTCTGCTGCCGGATCCCGACCGCGAGCTTCTCGAGGTCCAGCAGCTCCTCCTCGCCGGCGTCCGGGCCGGCGTGCAGGAGCAGCGTCGAGCGCGGCCCGCGGGTGAGGTCGAACAGCCGCAGGTCGTGCGCCACGCCGAAGCGCCGAAGCCCGTGCACGTCCGGGGCCCGGTGCCCGGGCTCCGGCCCGGCCGGGAATGCCTCGCCGCCCGGTGCCTCGCCGACCAGCGGGCTGCCGGCGTAGTTCATCGTCATCTGCATCTCGAGCAGGAACTGGGCCTTCTCGTCCTCCATGTCCATCTCGTCGGTGAACGCGATGGCCACGGCCCGGTCGACGATCATCTTCCCGGCGGGACGGCGCTCGGCCTCGTAGCTGTCCAGCAGCCCGGGCGCGGCCAGCCCGCGGACGGTGAGGGCGAGCTTCCAGCCGAGGTTCCAGGCGTCCTGGATGCCGGTGTTCATCCCCTGCCCGCCGGCGGGCGGGTGCAGGTGCGCGGCGTCCCCGGCGACGAAGACCCGCCCCTCCCGGTACCGGTCGACGATGCCGTGCTTGATGCGGAAGATCGACGACCAGCGCAGGTTGCTCGCCGTCGTCCCGGGCGGGCCGAGGTCGTCGATCGCCGCCTGCATGTCGGCCAGCGTCGGCGGCTCGTACTCCTGCCAGAAGCCGGGCGGGACGACGCCGGAGCCGACCGCGTCCTGCCACCGCTGCGGCGCCAGGGTCGCGATCCGGTAGCGGTTGCGCCCCTTGAGCGGCACGCAGACGAGCATCCCGGTGAAGTCGTCGCCCTCGATGCGCACGAAGCGCACCAGGTGCCCGGCCGGGAGGTCCCAGTCCACGTCGACGTCCCCGAGCATGAACAGCTGCGGGAACATCGACAGCCCGCCCTCGAAGGCCAGTCCCAGCCCGGACCGGACGGCGCTGTGCGCGCCGTCGCAGCCGACGAGGTACTGCGCCCGCGTGGTCTCCCCCTCGCCCGAGGCGTGCTGCAGCCGCGCGGTGACGCCCTCGTCGTCCTGGCCGAAGGCGACCAGCTCGACCCCGCGCTCGACGACCACGCCGAGGGAGGCCAGCCTGGCGCCGAGGATGCGCTCGGTGTCGTACTGCGGCAGCCCGAGGTGGGCGTAGGGCAGCTCGTCGAGGCCGGCCCAGTCGACCTGGTGGGTCTGCTCGCCGTTGACGAACACCGTCTGGCCGTGCAGCCAGATCCCGGCGTCCATCGCCTCGGTGACGATGCCCTGCTCCTCCCAGATCTCCATCGTCCGGCAGTGGATGCCGATCGCCTTGTCCGCCTGGGTCGACGCCCGGGGCCGCTTGTCCACCACGCGGACGGCGACGCCGCGGCGGGCCAGCTCGATGGCGTGGGTCAGCCCGGCCGGGCCGGCGCCGACGACCAGCACCTCGACCTCCCGCCCGGCGGTGCGGGACCCCGCCACGAGGCCGGACGCCGGCAGCGGTGCGGCCGCCGCGGCGTGCGCGTCGTCCGGCTTCTCCACGAACTCCTGCACGGTGGCGCTGGGCACCGTGGGAACGGGCGCCGTGCTGGTGGGCGGCGCGCTGACGGGCGCCGTGGCGACGGGGACCGGCTCCGGCGTCGGCCCGGGCTCGGGGACGGCGGCCGCCGGCGGTGCCCCCGGTCGCGCGCGCAGCGCGAAGACCCGGCGGTCCTCCCCCCGCGCCAGCCACCGGCCCAGCGGCCCGGCCGACCAGTTCGCCGGTTCGGCCGCCCAGTCGGTGAAGCACCGCTCGGACTCCCACTCGGCGACGACGTGGTAGCGCCGCCCGTCGGGCTCGCGGAGCAGCTCCTCGCGGGCGTGCCCGGGGGCGCTGCGGGCCAGCTGCGCGGCGGCGAGGTAGGCGAGCTCGAAGGCCTCGGCCTCCCAGGGCTCGACGGCGACGGCGGTGTCGATGCGCACCCGCGCCACGTCGACGTCCCCCCCGGGGGCGAGCAGCGGCGGGAAGTCCGCGTCGCCGTCGGGCCGCCGGCGGATCTCGAGCACCTCGCGCCGGAACTCCACCGAGTGCCACCGGGCCAGCGGGGCGCCGGCCGCGATGTGGGACGGGTCCTCGACCCACCGCACGAAGTCCTCCTCGGACTCCCACTCGGCGAAGATGTGGTACCGCAGGCCGGCGGCGTCGCGCAGCAGCTCCTCGCGCACGTAGCCGGGCGAGTCCCCGATCCGCTGGGTGACCGTCGTGTACGCGCGCTCGAAGGCCTCCTGCTCGCCGGGCTTGACGCTGGTGGAGAAGTCGATGCGCACCGGTCGGGGCCGCTCGGCCTCCACCGTCGCGAGGACGGTGAAGGTCGAGCGGGAGGCGTCCTCCTGCAGGTCGCGCAGCCCCTCGGGGAGCAGCGCCCCAGGGACCTCCGGGCCGGCACCGCGCCCCAGCGCGTCCACCGACGCCCGGTCGGTCCAGTCGCCGACGAGGGAGAACCAGCGCGGGTCGCCCTCGTCGCGCATCAGCTGCTGGCGCAGGTTGCCGGGCACGCGGGCGAGCTCCGCGGCGGCCCGGTGCCAGGCCGCCTCGAACTCGACCTCGCAGCCCTCCCGCGCCCGCACCCGCAGCACGGTCCGCGCCCCCGGCGCACCGTCCCGGCCGCTGCCCGGCTCGGTCATGCGGGCCCCTCCCCCGAGCCCTGCCCGCCCGGGACGGTGGCCAGCACCTCGTAGGTGTTGCGGGCCGCGTCCTCGCGCAGGTCCCGCAGCGCGGCGGTCAACGTCTCGCGGGCGCTGCTGCGCCCGAACCCGTCGACCGCCGCCCGGTCGGTCCAGTCCGCCGTGATGAGGAAGGTCCGCGGGTCGTCCACGTCGCGGCCCAGCTCCTGCCGCAGGTTGCCCGGGACGCACGCGATCTCGGCGGCCGCCGCGCGCCAGGCCGCCTCGAACTGCGCCTCGCAGCCCTCCCGGGCCCGCATCCGCAGGACCGTCCGCACCCCGGTCCCGCCGTCGGTCGCCGTCATGCCGCCTCCTGCGCGGGGTACCGGCGCAGCACGAGGCTGCTGTTGAAGCCGCCGAAGCCGCGGGCGAGGACGACGACCACGTCGAGGTCGGCCGGCCGCGTCTCGCGCACCAGGTCCAGGCGGTGCTCGGGGACCGGCTCGTCGACGTTCCCGGTCGGGGGCACCAGGCCGTCGCGCAGCGCCAGCAGCGCGGTGGCCACGTCCAGCGCCGAGCCGCCGGCCATCATGCGACCGGTCCACGACGACGGTGCGGTCACCGGGACGCCGTGCGGCCCGAACACCGCCCCGATCGCCGCGGCCTCGAGCGCGTCGAGCTCCGGCGTCCCGGCGGCGTCGGCGATGACCAGGTCCACGTCGTCCGGGGTGAGGCCCGCGTCGGCGAGCGACACCCGGATCGCCCGGGCGTACTGGGTGGCGTCCGGTGCCGGCGCCTCGTGGTGGAAGGCGTCGTGGGTGGCCCCGTAGCCGACGACCTCGCCCCACACCCGCTCGACGCCGCGGGCCCGCGCCGCGCCCTCCTCCTCGAGCAGCAGGATGGCCCCGCCCTCCCCCACGACGTGCCCGTTGGCCCGCCGGTCGAAGGGCTTGTACGCGTCGTCGGGGTGCGCGGCGGTCGACAGCCGGCCGCTGGTGGTCTGGCACAGCAGCGCGTACGGGCACATCCCGGCCTCCGTGCCGCCCACCAGGACGGCGGGGGTGCCGCGGCGGACCACCCGGCGGGCCCACCCGATGCTGTCCAGGCCGCCGGCCCCCTCGCTGACCACGACCCCCGACGGGCCCTTGTAGCCGTCCCGGATCGACACCTGGCCGGTGCTGGCCGCGTAGAACCAGGCGATCGACTGGTAGGCGCCGACGGCCTTCGGCCCGCGCGCCCACAGCCCCTGGATCTCGTGCTGGCTGAACTCGTTGCCCCCCGACCCGGAGGCGAGGAACACCGAGGTGGCGTAGGCGTCCTCCGGGGAGGTGTAGCCGGCGTCCTCGGCGGCGAGGGTGGCCGCGGCCAGGGACATCCAGGTCCACCGGTCGGTCTGCACCATGAGCCGGCCGTCGACGTGCTCCTCGGGCACGAAGTCGAGGACCTGGCCGGCGAGGGTGACGCCGTACAGGTCGGCGTCGAACCCCTCGATCGGCCGGATCCGCGACTCGCCGCGCAGCACCGTGCGCCAGTGCTCCTCGGCGCCGATGCCGGTGGGCGCGACCACGCCCATCCCGGTGACCAGCAGGCGGCTCACGGCGTCCTCCGGGTGGGTCGGGCCAGCACGATGGCGGACTGGAAACCGCCGAAGCCGCTGCCGACCGAGACGGCGACGTCGACCTTGTGCTCGCGGGCGATCTTCGGCACGTAGTCCAGGTCGCACTCGGGGTCGGGGACCTCGTAGTTGGCGGTGGGCGGCACCACCTGGCGCTGCACGGCCAGCGCCGTGGCGGCGATCTCGATGGAGCCGATCGCGCCGAGCGAGTGCCCGACCATCGACTTGATCGAGCTCATCGCCACCGACTGCGCGGCCGGCCCGAGGCTGCGCTTGACCGCCGCGGTCTCGTGCCGGTCGTTCTGCTTGGTGCCCGAGCCGTGCGCGTTGACGTAGCCGACCTCGTCGGCGTCGGTGCGGCCCTGGTCGAGGGCCTGCCGGATCGCCTCGGCCATCTCCACGCCGTCGGGCCGCAGCCCGGTCATGTGGTAGGCGTTGCAGCGGTTGGCGTAGCCGGTGACCTCGCAGTACACCTCGGCCCCGCGCTCCAGCGCGTGCCCGAGCTCCTCGAGCACCAGCACCGCCGCGCCCTCGCCCATGACGAACCCGTCGCGGCGGGCGTCGAAGGGCTTGGAGGCGTGCTCGGGGTCGGCGTTGTTGCCGGTGGTCGCGCGGATGGTGTCGAAGCAGGCCATCGAGATCGGTGAGATCGGGGCGTCGCTCGCCCCGGCGATCACGACGTCGGCGTCGCCGTCCTCGACCAGCTGGCTGCCGTAGCCCACCGCGTCGATGCCCGAGGTGCACCCGGTCGAGACGACGGTGGCCGGGCCGTGGGCGCCGAAGCGCACCGCGAGCTCGGTGGCCCCGCAGCTGGGCACGAGCGCCTGGTGCAGGAATCGGGAGGCGTAGCGGGGGTCGACCAGCCAGTGCCGGCCGGCGTCGCTGACCGCCACGTACTCCTCCTCCAGCCGCATGGTGGCCCCGACGGCGCTGCCGAGGGTGATGCCGACCCGCTCCGGGTCGGGGGCGTCGGGCGCCCCGCCGACCCCGAACCGGAGCCCGCTGTCGGCGACCGCCTCGTCGGCGGCGACCATCGCCATCTGCACGAACCGGTCGTTGCGGTGGACCTCCTGCGCGGTGAGCCCCAGCTTCCGGCCGTCGAAGTCCACCTCGGCGGCGACCTGGGACCGGAAGCGGCTCGGGTCGAAGAACGTGATCCGCCGGGTGGCCGTGCGGCCGGCGGTGATCATGTCCCAGAAGCCCTCGCGGCCCATCGAGCCCGGGGCGACCACCCCGATGCCGGTGATGACGACCCGGCGCCCGCCGGCGGTCATCGCACCGCGCCGAGGGACCCCGGCGAGGGCTCGGTGTCGACGTGGCCCAGTTCGGGCCGCGGCGCCAGCGGGCCGAGGCAGAAGACGAAGAAGGCCGTCGTGTCGGTGTCGTTGACGATGCGGTGCCGGACCCCGATGGGCACGTGCACGGCCGACTCGCCGACCAGGCGCCGGCACTCCCCGTCGAGGGTGAGCTTCACGTCGCCGCTCACGCAGTAGAGGAACTCCTCCGAGTACGGGTGCCAGTGCTCGGTGACGATCTCGCCCGGTTCGAGGGTGAGGGTGCCCATGAAGCCGGCGGTGGCGCCCACGCTCGCCGGGGACAGCAGCGTGCGGATGTCGCCGCCGCGCCGGCGGTTGGGCGGGGTGTCGCCGCGGTGGACGGTGTGCGTGCACCGGATGACGGACGTCGGGTGCTGGATGGTGGTCATCTCTCTCCTCGGGCGGGGGTGGGGCCGGCGAGGGCGAACGCCGGGGCGGGCAGGGGCAGCGGGGTGTCGGGGCCGGTGGCCAGGTGGACGGGGAGGTCCGGGCACACCTGCCGGGCGAGCGGGCCGAGGGTGGGCACGGAGCCGATCTCGACGAGGGCGTCGGCGGTCCCGGCCAGGACCTCGACCACCTCCGACCACCGCACGGGGGCGACCAGGTGGCCGCGGAGGGCGGTGGCCAGGCGGGCGGTGTCCCGGGTGGGCACCGGGTCGGTGTCCGGGACGACCGGTACCGAAGGGACCGACCAGGTGAGGCCGGCGAGGACCGGGTCGAGCCGGGCCGCCGCGACGGTCACCAGCGGCGAGTGGGCCACCCCGGTCATGGGGACCGGGACCCACTCGAGCCCGGCGGCACGGACCTCGGCGCAGGCGCCGTCGAGCTCCTCGCGGAACCCGGCCAGCACCACCCGCTCGGGGCCGTCGAGCGCCGAGACGACCAGCCGGCCGCCGGGCCCGGCCGCCGCGACCGCGGCCGCGGCGACGTCGGTGGCCCCCGGACCCACGACCGCGGCCCGGGCCGCGCACGAGGGCCGCGGGGTGAGGGCCACCAGCTCGGCCCGCCAGTGCACGGCCGGGAGGACCTCGGCCAGGCGCAGCGCGCCGGCGGCGACGAGGGCGGTGTAGGCGCCCACGCCGTAGCCGGCGACCGCGGCGGGGACCAGGCCCCGGGTGACCAGGGAGCGGGCCGCGGCCACCCCGGTCACGACGACCGCCAGGTGCGCGCGGACGGGGTCGGCGCCCGGGGCGGGGTCGAGCCACCAGTCCGCCACGTCGCGGCCGACCAGGTCGGAGGCCTCGTCGAAGACCTCGCGGGCCGCCGCGTCGTCCAACCAGGGCAGGACCATGCCGGCCCGTGCCGCGGCCTGGCCCGGGAAGACGAGCGCGGGCCCCGCCCCGGCCGCGGTCACCGCGCCGGTCCCGGTCCCGGGTCGCCGGCCTCGCGGGCCGCCGCCTCGACCTTGTCCCGGATGATGCCCATCTGGACCTTCGAGTTGGCGTCGATCCGGCGGGTCATGCCCTCGGTGTCGATCGGCGCCTGGGGCCGCATGCGGAAGTCCTGCACCCAGCGCATGCGGGTGCCGCCGTCCTCCTCGGTGTACTCCCAGCGGATGTCCATGAACTCGAACGGCCCGGGCTCGACCCGGCGGGCCACCACGGTGTGCGTGGCCTCGTCGAGGGTGCGCTCGGAGACCCAGCTCCAGACCGTGCCGTTCTCGTCCGGGTGCATGGCCAGCCGGAACCGGAAGGTGTCCCCGGTGTGGTCGAGGATCTCCACCGAGGCGTACTCGGTGAACAGCTCCGGCCAGCGCTCGAGGTCGTTGGTCATCCGCCAGACGTGGTCGATGCCGGCGGCGATCAGGATCGAGTTGTCGGTGTGGCCGATGGTGGTGGGTTCGGTGGTGGTCACGTCGCCGTCCCCCGGTCAGGCCATGCCGGCGGTCGGCGCGCCGGCGCCGGCCCGGACGACGGACACGATCTCGCCGAACGTGCAGGAGTCGGGCGAGTCGTCGGGCATCTCGACGCCGTAGCGGTCCTGCAGCTCGGTCTGCATGGAGAGGAAGGCCAGCGAGTCCAGGCCGACGTCGGCGAACGTGGCGTCGGGGTCGGTGGTGTGCGACTCGGGCGGCAGCCCGGCCTTCTCGGACAGCAGGGCCATCAGGTCGGCGAGGTCGAACGTGGTGGCGGACATGGCGGTATCCCTCTCCTCGGTGGTGGTGTCGGTGCGGGTGGACGTCGGGGGCTGGGGCAGCGGGAGCAGGCCGAGCAGCGTGGCCGGCGTCCCGTGCTCGACGGCGGGCAGGGCCGGCGGCGGGTCCTCGGCCAGCTCCGCGGCCCGGGCGAGCAGGTCGGGCAGCCGGCGGTCGAGGAACTGCACGTCGTGGCGGTCGGCGCGCACGTCGCGGTCGCGCAGCAGGGCCCGGTGCAGGGCGACGGTGGTGTGCAGGCCGGGGCCCTCGACGCGCAGCTCGGCCAGCGCCCGGTCCATCCGCCGCACGGCCTGCTCGCGGTCCGGGGCCCAGACGACGAGCTTGCCGAGCAGCGAGTCGTAGTGCGGGCTGACGTCGTCGCCCTGCCGGTAGCCGGTGTCGAACCGGGTCCACGGCCCGTCGGGCACCCGGAGCACCTCGAGGCGGCCGGGCGCCGGGGCGAACCCGCGCTGCGGGTCCTCGGCGTTGATGCGGCACTCGATCGCCGCCCCCCGGACGGCGACGTCCTCCTGCCGGAACCGCAGCGGGCGGCCGGCGGCGACCAGCAGCTGCTCGCGGACCAGGTCGACCCCGGTGAGCAGCTCGGTGACCGGGTGCTCGACCTGGATCCGGGCGTTCATCTCCATGAAGTACGCGCGCCCGGCGTCGTCGACGAGGAACTCCATCGTCCCGGCGCCCTCGTAGCCGACGGCCAGCGCGCCCTGCACCGCCAGGGCGCCGAGCTCGGCGCGCCGTCGCGGGGACAGGTGCCCGGCCGGGCCCTCCTCCAGCAGCTTCTGGTGGCGGCGCTGCAGGGAGCAGTCCCGCTCCCCCAGCGAGACGCCGTTGCCGTGCCCGTCGCAGAGCACCTGCACCTCGACGTGGCGGGCGCGCGGCAGGAACCGCTCGACGTAGACGGTGGGGTCGCGGAAGACCGCCCGGGCGACGGCCCGGGTCTCGGCGAAGGACGGCGCGAGGTCCTCGGCGCGGTGCACGACGGTCATCCCGCGCCCGCCCCCGCCCGCGGCGGCCTTGATGATCACCGGGTAGCCGATGGCCGCGGCGATCCCCGCGGCCTCCTCGGCGGTGCGGACGGGCTCGACGACGCCGGGCAGCAGCGGCAGGCCGGCCTCGGCCATGAGCCTGCGCGCGGTGGCCTTGTTGCCCATCTGCTGCATGACCGCCGGCGGCGGGCCGACGAACGTCAGCCCCTCGGCGGCGCAGATCTCGGCGAAGTCGGGGTCCTCGGAGAGGAACCCGTAACCGGGGTGGACGGCGTCGGCGCCGGTGCGCAGCGCGGCCTCGACGATGTTGGGCACGTGCAGGTAGCTGTGCCGCGGCGCCGAGGGGCCGATGTGCACCGCCTCGTCGGCCATCTGCACCACCGCCGATGACCGGTCGGACGTCGAGTGCACGGCGACCACCTCGATGCCCAGCTCCCGGCAGGCACGGGCCACCCGCACCGCGATCTCGCCGCGGTTGGCGATGAGCAGCCGGCTGATCACGCCAGCCGCCCGGGCGGGGTGAGCCGCACCAGCGGCTGGTCGTACTCGACCGACTCCCCGTTGCCGACGCAGAGCTCCGCCACCACGCCCGGCGCGTCGCAGACGATCGGGTTCATCAGCTTCATCGCCTCGACGATCCCGAGGGTCTGCCCGGCCTCGACCTCGTCGCCGACGCGGACGAAGGGCTCGGCCCCCGGGGAGGGCGCCTCGTAGAAGGTGCCCACGAGCGGGGCGCGCACCGTCACGGTGCCGGGCGCGGCGTCGGCAGCCACCTCCGGCTCCTCCGCTGCGGGTGCGGCGACCGCCGCGGCGGCGGGCGCGGCAGCCGCGGGGGCCGCCACCGCTCCGGCCCACTCGACCTCCACCTCGCAGGCGCCGCTGCGGACGGTGAGCCGTCGCAGGTCACCGGGCAGGGTCCGGGCCAGCTCCACCACCTCCCGGCCCAGCGAGCGGGTGGTGTCCTCCTGCTCCGTGGCCACGAGCGGTGCGCCGTTGCGCGCCGCCCGCGGCAGGTCCACCGATGCCACGGTCAGCTCCTCACCAGCGGGATGGGGGCGGCCCACGGTCCGGGGCCGCCGGGGTGCACCGGCCGCTCCTCGCCGCCGCCCACGAGGGAGAGCCGGCGGGCGCGGGCGGTGAGCAGGGTGTCCGGGTCGAGCTCGGCGAGCTCGGCCAGCTCGCGCAGGAGGGCCGCGCGCAGGGCGTCGGCGGCCGCCACCGGGTCGGCCTGCGCCCCGCCGGCGGGTTCGCGCACCACACCGGTGGCGATGCCGGACTCAACGAGGTGCGCGGCGCCCAGTCGCATGGCGCGGGCGGCGAGCGGCGCGGCCGCGGCGGTGCGCCACAGGATGGCGGCGCAGCCCTCGGGGCTGATGACCGAGAGGAACGCGTTCTCCATGACCAGCAGCCGGTCGCTGGTGCACAGGGCCAGCGCGCCACCGCTGCCGCCCTCCCCGGTCACGACCGAGACCACCGGCACCCGCAGCCGGCTGCTGCGCATGATGATGTCGGCGATGGCGTGCGCCTGGCCGCGCTCCTCGGCCTCGGGGCCGGGGTGGGCTCCGGGGGTGTCGACGAGGGTGACCACCGGCAGCCCGAACGCCTCCGCGTGGTCGAGCAGCCGCATCGCCTTGCGGTAGCCCTCCGGGTGCGGCATGCCGAAGTTGCGGGCCACCCGCTCGCGGACGGTGTGCCCCTTCTGGTGGCCGACGACGACCACCGTCCGCCCGCCGATCGAGGCGACCCCGCCGACCACCGCCGGGTCGTCGGCGAAGGCCCGGTCGCCGTGCAGCTCGACGAAGTCGTCGAAGGCGGTGTGCAGGTAGTCGAGGGTGGTCGGGCGGTCGGTGGCCCGGGCGCCCTGGACGACGTCCCACGGATCGGTCCCGGTGGGGACGTCGTCCGCCCCTCCGGCCGGCCCGCCGGCCGGCGCGGGCGTCCGGCCGGTCGTGTGCAGGGCCAGCAGCCGGACCAGCAGGGGCCGCAGCTCCGCGCGGCTCTCGACGCGGTCGACCAGGCCGTGGCCGAGCAGGAAGTCCGCCGTCTGGAAGCCCGGCGGCAGCTCCGCCCGGATGGTCTCCTGGACGACGCGGGGACCGGCGAAGCCGACGTGCGCGCCCTGCTCGGCCACGACGACCGAGCCGAGCGTGGCGAAGGACGCCGACACCCCGCCGTAGGTGGGGTCGGTGAGGACGCACACCGACAGCAGCCCGGCCTCGCGCAGCCGGGCCAAGGCCTGCGCGGTGCGGGCCATCTGGAACAGCGAGAGGACGCCCTCCTGCATCCGCGCCCCGCCGCTGGCGCAGACGGTGACCAGCGGCAGGCCGCGGTCGAGGGCCAGGCCCGCGGCGCCGCTGACCCGCCGGCCCACCTCGACGCCCATGCTGCCGCCGAGGAAGCCGAAGTCCATGACGGCGAGGACGACCTCGGTGCCCCCGACCGTCGCGGTGCCCACCACGACCGCCTCCTCCTCGGCGGACTTCGTGGCGGCGTCCCGCAGCCGGCCGCGGTAGTCGCGCAGGTCGGTGAAGGACAGCGGGTCGGCCGGGTGCGGTGCGAAGCAGGCCTCCGCGAAGCTGTCCGGGTCGGCGAGCAGGTCGATGCGGGCGCGGGCGGGCAGCCGCAGGTGGTGGTCGCACTCGGGGCAGACCTGCAGGTTGCGGTCCAGGCGCTTGCGGTAGACCAGCCAGCCGCACTGGGGGCAGGCGGTCCACCCGGCGGTCGCGGGGGCCGCGGGCGCCGTCCGCGGGGGTGCGGTCGTGTGGGTCATGGCTCTCCGGTCCTCCTGCCGTCGGCGCGCCGGCTCACCGGGCCTCGGGCGTCCAGTGGTAGAAGCGGCGGGCCATCGCGTCCGCCGGCGAACGCCAGTTCGGGTCGTAGGCCTCGATGAAGGGCTTGAGCTCGTCGCTCATCTGCCGGAACTCCGGCAGCGCCTGGGCCACCTTCATGGCCTCCGACGAGGGACGGGAGAAGTCGATGAGGTGCACGTAGAGGCCGTGGAACTGGAACAGCGACCGGCGCTCCACGCCGATCTCGTGGGGCATCGACGTGGCGTCGTAGCGGGCGAAGACCTCGGCCACGTCGTCGGCCGAGGTGGGCGCCATCTTCGCGATGATCATGGTCTGCTGCACCGGTCGCTCCTCGTGGGTCCGGGCCGGGGAGCCTCGCCGGGGCCGTGGGGCCCGTGTGGCTCGGGGGGACGCCGGGAACGCTAGGGCGGCTCGCGGGGCCCCCGAATCGGCCGCGGGACCGGAATCCGGCCGCGCCCCGGGGCGGAGTCGCACCCCCTCCCCCCCACCCCCGGGATGGTCGGTCGGCCCCGGCGGGACCGACCGGGGTCCGACGGCAGCGCACCTCCAGGACCAGGGCACGGGGCCGCTCGGTGGGGGTCGGCCCCCTACCCCGGTATGAAGTCCGGGTGCGAACCCGGCCCGCCGCGCCCAGGTCGGTGGCCCACGACCGATCCGTCACCTAGCGTCAGCAGCGGGGAGCCGACGGACGCGGACGACCACCAGGGCCGCCCGCGGCAGGCCTGACTCCCACGGGGGTTGACCAGCGGTGCCTGCCGGCGCCGCTGCGGGGGAGCGGAGCTGGCGACATGGGAGGACGGTCGCCCGGCGACGGCCGGGTGGAGGACGCGGACGACCGGATCCGCGTTGTGCTCGCCGACGAGGGCGAGGTGTTCCGGTTCGGGCTGCGCACGGTGCTGCGCTCCGGGGGCGACCTGGTGGTGGTGGCCGAGGCGGCCGAGGCCGGTGCGGCGCTGGCCGTTTGCGCGGCGGCCGCCCCCGACGTCGTGCTGGTCAGCCACGACCTGCCCGGCGCCGACGTCGGGACCGTGGTCGGGGACCTGACCGCCCTGGGGGTCGCCGTCCTGGTGCTGGGCTCGGCCGGCCCCGGGAGCGACCTGGTGGAGACGCTGCGCCGCGGGGCCAGCGGCTACGTCCTCAAGGACGTCCGGCCGGAGCGCCTCGTCGAGGCGGTGCGCGCCGTCGCCCGGGGCGAGACCGTCCTGGACGCCGCGGCGACCGGGTCGCTGCTGGACCGGCTCGACGAGCCCGAGCCACGCCAGGAGGCCCAGGACGCGCTCACCCCGCGGCAGCAGGCCGTGGCCGCCCTGGTCGCCGAGGGGCTGACCAACTCCGAGATCGCCGACCAGCTCCGGGTCAGCCGGGCCACGGTCAAGGGCCACATCACCGTGGCGCTGCGGCGGCTGGGCCTGCGCGACCGCACCCAGCTGGCCATCCACGTCAACCGTTCCCGCCGCGACGGCGAGGCCCCCCGACTCGGGTCGGTGACCGGGTGACCGGGCACCGTCCTGTGAACATCCCGGAAATCAGCTGGGAACCTGCTGCGCGCGGGCGGTTCCCGGCCCTAGTCTGCGCCGATCACACTCCCTGCCGGCACGCCGGGCGTGGCAGCACGCCCGGCGCTGCCGGACCGCACCGCCCCTGAACCAGGCGGAGAACGAGGGTGAGCCCGTGAGCCGTGACGACCTCGTCGCCCCGAGCAGAGGGGCGCCGCAGTACCGGGGGACGACCCCACCGCGGACCGTGGGTCCACCTCGACCCCGCGACGGCAGCCGCCCCGGCGGGCCGCACCCGCCGGGAGGCCGGCCGCTGCCCGGGCCGGCCGCGTCGCCGCACCCACCGGGTGTGTCGCCGCACCCACCGGGTGTCCGGCCGCCGACGGCGCTGGTCCGGGTGCTGCTCTGCGAGGACCAGGAGGTCTACCGGGTCGGCCTCCAGGTCATCCTCGACGCCCAGCCCGACCTGGCCGTGGTCGCCGAGGCGCCCGACCTGACCGCGGCCCTGGCGGCCGCGGCGCAGACCCGCGCGCAGGTGCTCGTCGCCCGCCAGGGGCTCGTGGACCGGGAGTTCCGGCTGCTGCCCCACTTCTGCCGCCAGGACGTCGCCATCCTGGTGCTCGGCGAGGGCGACGCCCCCGACCCCGAGCTGGTCGACGTGCTGCGGGCCGGGGTGCGCGGCTACCTGCCCCGTCGCCTGAGTGCGCGCCGGCTGGTGGACGGGGTGCGGGCGCTGGCCCGGCACGAGGCGGCCCTCGACACGGCCGCCGCCGACCGGCTGGTCCGCTACCTGGCCGACGGGTCGGCGGCGCCCCGCCGGCCGGTCCGCGCCCTGGAACAGCTCACCTGCCGGCAGCGCGACGTCGCCGTGCTGGTCGCCGAGGGGCTGAGCAACGAGGAGATCGCCGCCCAGCTGTTCGTCAGCCTGCCGACGGTCAAGAGCCACCTGACCGGGGCCCTGCGCCGGCTGGAGATCCGCACCCGCACCCAGCTGGCCATCCTGGTCAACCGGGAGGCCACCGGCCCCGCGTGAGCCCTGCTCCCGGCGGGGCCGTGCGCCCTCCCGGCGGGGCCGTGCGCCCTCCCGGCGGGGCCGTGCGCCCTCCCGGCGGGGCCGTGCGCCCCGCCGGGAGGGGAGGACGGGTCTACAGCGGGAGATCCCCCAGCATCTCGGTGACCAGCGCCGCGATCGGCGAGCGCTCCGAGCGGGTGAGCGTCACGTGGGCGAACAGCGGGTGCCCCTTGAGCTGCTCGACCACGGCGGCGATGCCGTCGTGCCGGCCGACCCGGAGGTTGTCCCGCTGGGCCACGTCGTGGGTGAGGACCACCCGCGACCCCGAGCCGAGCCGCGACAGCACGGTGAGCAGCACCCCGCGCTCGAGGGACTGCGCCTCGTCGACGATCACGAAGGAGTCGTGCAGCGAGCGGCCGCGGATGTGGGTCAGCGGCAGGACCTCGATGAGGTCGCGGGAGGCGATCTCCTCCAGCACCTCCTTGGAGACCAGGGCGCCGAGGGTGTCGTAGACCGCCTGGGCCCACGGGGACATCTTCTCGCCCTCGCTGCCGGGCAGGTAGCCGAGCTCCTGGCCCCCGACGGCGTAGAGCGGGCGGAAGATGACCACCTTCTTGTGCGCCCGGCGCTCCATCACCGACTCCAGCCCCGCGCACAGCGCCAGCGCCGACTTGCCGGTGCCGGCCCGGCCGCCGAGGGAGACGATGCCGACCTCCGGGTCGAGCAGCAGGTCGAGGGCGACCCGCTGCTCGGCGGAGCGGCCGTGCAGGCCGAACGCCTCGCGGTCACCGCGGACCAGCCGCACCTGCTTGTCCGGGGTCACCCGGCCCAGCGCCGACCCGCGTGAGGACAGCAGCACCAGGCCGGTGTGCGTCGGCAGCTCGGCCGCGGCCGGGACGAACACCTCCCCGGCGTCGTAGAGCTCGGCGAGCCCGGCGTCCTCCAGGGGCAGCTCGGCCATGCCCGTCCAGCCGGCGTCGACGGCGTCCAGCGCCCGGTACTCGTCGGTCTCCAGGCCCACTGCCGCCGCCTTGACCCGCAGCGGCACGTCCTTGGTGATCAGGCAGACGTCGCGGCCCTCGGCCCGCAGGTTGAGGGCCACCACCATGATCCGGCTGTCGTTGCTGTCGTTGCGGAACCCGGCCGGCAGCACCGAGGGGTCGCTGTGGTTCAGCTCGACGTGCAGGGTGCCGCCGTCGTCCCCCACGGGCACCGGGGCGTCGAGCCGCCCGTGCCGCACCCGCAGGTCGTCGAGCAGCCGCAGCGCCTGCCGGGCGAACCAGCCCAGCTCCGGGTGGTTGCGCTTGTCCTCGAGCTCCCCGATCACGACCAGGGGGAGCACCACGTCGGCGTCCCCGAGCCGCAGCAGCGCGCCCGGGTCGGAGAGCAGGACGGAGGTGTCGAGGACGAACGTGCGACGAGTTGTCACGAGTCGGCTCCCGTGGGGGGGGCCAGGCGCGCCCCGGCTCGAAGGTGGCCGGGCCCCGGCACAGGGGCCGGGCACCGGCCCCCTGGTCGACGTCGCACGTCCGCACCCACCGGGCCTCCCGCGGCGGACGACGTGAGGTCGTCCGCCACATCGGACGGTAGGCCGGGGAGGTGACAAGAGCGTGTCCACGAGGAGGCGTGTCCCCCGTCCGGGGAACCCAGCCGCACCACCCGCCCCACCCCCGGAGGACACCGCACCCCGCCCCGCCCCGCCGTACCGGCCCGGCTCAGCGGTCCCGGCGCGGGCGGAGGGCCAGCAGCGCCCACAGCAGCGGGACGAGCAGCACCGGCCACTGCAGGCGCAGGTCACCGATCCACCACAGCCCGCCCACCAGCAGCACCGCCAGCCAGCCGGCCGTCCACAGCCCCAGGTCGCGGGCCTCGTCGGGGTCCCGGCGCGCCATCCCCGCTCAGGCCGCCCGCAGCTCGGCGCTGACCGCGGCCGGGGTCAGCGGCTCGTCGAGCAGCCGCAGGAAGCGGTCGGCCACCGGCTGCCCCTCCGGCCGGGCGTCCAGCCATGCCGAGAGCAGGTCGAAGCCCTCGACGTAGGTGCTCGTGTAGGCCCGCCACAGGGGGTGCGTGAGGAAGCGCAGCTGCTGGCGGGCGCGGTCGGGGCTGACCAGGGACCACCGCTGGATGTGGGCGGCCACCTCGTCGACGTGGACCCCGCGGTCGTGCAGCAGGACCGCGGCGTCCTGGCGGACCCGGTTCAGCGGCGCGGCCGCGGCCGCCACCCGCTCGGCGAGGTGCCCGTCGAAGCGCAGCCCCAGGTCACCGAGCACCTCGGCGGCCCACGGCCCCCAGCCCGCGCCGATCGCGGCCCGCACCCCCAGGTCGGCCAGCCCCTCGGCCATGAGGCACTCCGGGGTGTTGACCAGGAAGACCGTGTGCTCGACCCGCGCCGCCCGCTCGACCAGCCCGAGCTCCTTGCGGCAGTGCTCGGTGTGGTGCCCCGGGTAGGCCTCGTGGGCGACCAGGTGCGGCAGCTGGGAGAGCCGGTGCGGCAGGTCGGCGTTGACGGCGACCCGCGAGCGGAAGTCGCCCTCGTAGTAGTTGAAGCCCGACCAGGGCTTGTCGGTGACCACCTCGTAGTGCACGACCTCGGCCTCGGGCAGCCCGTAGGCGGCGCGGACCCGGTCGCGCAGCGCGCTGGAGAGGGCGTGCACCGCCTCCGCCAGCCGGGCCGGCGGGCACTCCTCGCGGCGCCGGTGGGCGGCGTAGCGCTCGGCCAGGGGCCCGTCGCCGGGGAGCAGGGCGTCGAGCTCGGCGTGCGCGGCCGCGTAGGTGGCCTGGTCCCCGAGGGTGACGTCGACCTGGAAGTAGCTCGACACCTCCTCGAGGAAGCCGACCGGCTCGCCGCTCATCTTCCGGGCGCTGCACTCCAGGCCGGCGAGCTGGCCGCGGAGGAAGCCGGCGCGGTCCTCGGGCAGGGCGGTGGCGTCCAGCTCGCGCAGCAGGGCCCGCGCCTGGTCGCGCAGCCCCTGGGGGGTCGGCGCCGGCTCGTCCTGGACCTGCGCGCGGACCCGGGGGTCGCCGGTGTAGGCGTCGACGAAGCCGGACTCCAGCCGGTCGAAGCGCAGCCCCAGCCGCACGTACTCCAGGGGGACGTCGAGTGCTCCGGCTGCCATGACCGGGAAGTTTCGCAGCCGCCGGAGCGGCGGTGGCGGGGGGCTCAGCCGCCGAAGCGCCGGTGCCGCGCGGCGTAGGCGCGCAGCGCGCGGAGGAAGTCCACCCGCCGGAAGTCCGGCCAGTAGACGTCGGTGAAGTGGAACTCCGAGTGCGCGGTCTGCCACAGCAGGAAGCCCGAGAGCCGCTGCTCCCCGCTGGTGCGGATCACCAGGTCGGGGTCGGGCTGGCCGCGGGTGTACAGGTGCTCGGCGATGTGCTCGACCTCCAGGACGCCGACGAGCTCGTCCAGGGAGGTGCCCCGCTCGGCGTGCTCGGCGAGCAGGGAGCGGACGGCGTCGGCGATCTCGCGCCGGCCCCCGTAGCCGACGGCCAGGTTCACGTGCGCCCCCGGCCGCCCGCGGGTGTCCTCCTCCGCCTGCTTGAGGACGGCGACGGTCTCGGCCGGCAGCAGCTCGAGCGCGCCGACCGGCCGCAGCTGCCAGCGCCGGTCCGTCCCGGCCAGGTCGGCGGCGACCCCCTCGATGATCCGGAGCAACGGGGTCAGCTCGGGCTCGGGGCGGGAGAGGTTGTCGGTGGAGAGCAGGAAGAGCGTGACCACCTCGACGCCGGCCTCGTCGCACCAGCCGAGAAAGCCGGCGATCTTGTCCGCCCCGCGGCGGTGCCCGGCGTTGGGGTCCTCCAGGCCGATCGCCCGCGCCCAGCGGCGGTTGCCGTCGACGATCACGCCCACGTGCCGCGGGATGTCGGCCCCGACCAGCGCGCGGGCCAGGCGGCGCTCGTAGACGGCGGTGAGCGCGTCGCGGACCCACCGTCGTACCCCCACGGACGGTCACCCTAAGACCGCCGGAGACCCGCCGCGCACCGGCTCGCTGACCGGCCCCGCCGCCCGGGAAGATCACAGGCGGCTGCCCCTGCGACCCCGCCTACCGGTGCGTAACCTCCTGTCATGCGCCCCCTCCCCGACGACCGCGAGCCCGTCCGGGTCGAGGCGGACAGCGCCGAGCTCGAGGCACCCGGGCAGCAGGCGGTCACCGCCGTCCTCGCGGAGGGCGAGCAGGTCGAGCGCGCCTGGACCGCCGAGGACTTCGGCGACCGCGACTGGGACCACCCCGACACCCGGCCCCGGATGCGCGGCTGGCTGCACCTGTTCTCGTTCTTCGGGGCGATCGTGGCCGGTGCGGTGCTGATCCCGCTGGGCTCGGTGCTGGGCGCCCGGGCCGGCTTCTCCGTGGCGGTCTACTGCGCGACCATCTGCGGGCTGTTCGGCATCAGCGCCCTCTACCACCGCCGCCGCTGGTCACCTCGCGGCTGGCGGGTGATGAAGCGCCTCGACCACTCGATGATCTTCCTGTTCATCGCGGGCACGTACACGCCGTTCTCGCTGCTGGCCGTCGACCAGCCCACCGGCTACTGGGTGCTGGCCGGGGTGTGGGCCGGCGCGCTGGCCGGTGTCTTCCTCAAGCTCACCTGGCCCACGGCGCCGCGCTGGGTCGGCGTCCCGCTGTACATCGGCCTGGGCTGGGTGGCGGTGTTTATCCTCACCGACATCCTGCACATCGCCGGGGTGACCTCCCTGGTGCTGCTGGCCGTCGGCGGGGTGCTCTACACCCTCGGCGGCGTGGCCTACGCGGTGAAGCGGCCCAACCCCTGGCCGGGCACCTTCGGCTACCACGAGGTCTTCCACGCGATGACCGTCGTCGCGGCGATCTGCCACTACATCGCCGTCTACTTCGCGATGTACAACTCGCCCTTCCTCTGAGCCGGGCCCGGCGCTCGACCGGACCGCGGCGCGGCCGGGGGCGTCCCCGGCCTGCCCCGGCAGTGCAGCTTCCCCGCAGTTGCGGCGGGCGCGCCGGCGCGTGCGCGGCAGCGGGACCGGCCGGTCAGCCGAAGGGCGGTCGCTCGTCGACGCGCAGCGAGGCCCGGCCTGCGGCGCGCCAGAGCCGGGCCACGACGTCCCGGTC
This sequence comes from Geodermatophilus sp. SYSU D00758, assembly GCF_054049955.1. Classification (NCBI taxonomy): domain Bacteria; kingdom Bacillati; phylum Actinomycetota; class Actinomycetes; order Geodermatophilales; family Geodermatophilaceae; genus Geodermatophilus; species Geodermatophilus sp. SYSU D00758. The sequence goes on along the minus strand of NZ_JBJGYK010000003.1, from coordinate 149,904 downwards.
CTCGTCGGTGACCAGGTTGCCCATGACCCGCAGCGCGACGGTCATGAGCGCGCGCGAGCGCATGCCCACCGGGCCGGCCGCGGGCAGGAAGCGCGGCACGGTGAGCAGGCCGGCCAGCCGCCGGGCGATGGAGAAGGCCTCGCCGTAGTGCCGGCGCAGGGTGGCCGGCCAGGCCGCCGACCAGTCCGCCTCGTCGAACAGCCCGACGACGGTGCGCCCGGTCTCCAGGCCGTAGTCGATGCCCTCGCCGTTGAGCGGGTTCACGCACCCGGCGGCGTCCCCCACCAGCGCCCAGTTGCGCCCGGCGACCCCGGAGACCGCCCCGCCCATCGGCAGCAGCGCGGACGCCGGCGCCTCCACCGGGCCGTCGAGCAGCCAGTCCTCGCGGCGGGCGTCGGCGTAGACATCCAGGAGCGCCTTGAGCGCCACCCCGGCGGGCCGCCGCGCGGTCGCCAGGGTGCCGACACCGATGTTGACCTGGCCCGACGCCGCGCCGAGCGGGAACACCCAGCCGTAGCCCGACAGCAGCTCCCCCTCGGCACCGCGCAGCTCGAGGTGCGAGGAGATCCACTCGTCGTCCGCCCGCCCGGAGCGCACGTAACCGCGGGCGGCGACGCCGTAGGCGGTCCCCCGGTGCCACTCCCGGCCGAGCACCCGGCCCAGCGGGGAGCGGGCGCCGTCGGCCACGACCAGGCGCCGGCAACCCACGGTCACCGTGTCGTCGCCGACCTCGAGGACCACCCCGGTCACGCGGTCGCCGTCCCGCTCGACGTCGACCGCGCGGGCCCCGGAGAGCGGCGTGGCCCCGTCGGCCAGCGCCACCTCCCGGATGCGGGCGTCGAGCTCGGTGCGGGGCACGGCGCTGCCGTGGCCGGGGAACGCCCGGCCGCCCGGCCACGGCAGCTCCCACACCCGGCCGAACCCGGCCGCCCGGAGCCCGCGGTTGCGCGCGTGCCCCAGTGCCCAGCCGCCCAGGCCGAGCCGGTCGAGCTCGGCGACCGCGCGGGGGGTCAGCCCGTCGCCGCAGGCCTTGTCCCGCGGGAAGGTGGCGGCGTCGGCCAGGAGGACGTCGTGGCCCGCGCGGGCGGCCCAGGCGGCCGCCGCGGCTCCCGCCGGGCCGGCCCCCACGACCAGGACGTCGGTGGCGGCGGGCACGGCGGCGGTCGGCACGGCTCCGAGTGTCCCAGGTGGGCCGCGCAGGCCCCGCCGGCCGTGATCACCGCGGGGTGTCACTCGACGCGGGGCCCGCGGGCGCGCACCTCCTCGACCGAGGCCATGGCGTCCCGGAGCTCGGTGAGCCACGTGTCGGCGTGCTGGCCGACCAGCCGGACCGCCCAGCCCAGCGCCTCGGAGCGCGACCGGGCGACCCCGGCGTCCACCAGCGTGTCGAGGACCAGCCGTTCGGCCTGGCGCAGCCGGGTCATGACCGGCACGGAGAGGTTGGTGAAGAGCTCGCGGGTGTCCCCGCAGGCCGCGCCCCAGGCGACCGAGCGCCCGTAGCGCTCCTGCGCGGCGTCGGCGATGGCCATGCGCTGCTCGCGGGTGTCCTCGCGGAAGCGGGAGATCCGGCCCGCCCGGGCCGCCGCCGGGTCACCCTCCCCCGCCTCGGGCTCGGGCAGCGTGCCGATCACGGTGATCTCGTCCCGGTCGATGGTCAGCTCCACCGGCCCGGTGAACCAGCCGTCGGGCAGCCGGCCGGCGAACCAGCCGGCGACCTCGCCGCGCTCGACCGGGGGCGCCTCGGGCCCGCGGCCGCGGCCACCGGGCCCGCGGCCACGCGCGCCGGCCTGCGCGCGGAAGGCCTCGCGCATGCCGGCCCAGGGGGTGTCGGAGAAACGGGAGTGGTGTCCGTGCACGACGGCCTCCTCGGTACGGTGATTACACCGTTGCAGGGTAATCCTGCCGCAGCGGCTCAGGAAGGGTGCATCGCTGCGCCGAGAGCGGACACGCCCGTCACCGGTGCCGAGCAGACGAAGCCGCGGCACACGTAGGCCGCCGGGGCCCCGCCCACCGGCGGGCGGTCGGCCAGCAGCGGCACCCCGGGCGCGTCCGGGTCCCCGGCGACGACCACCGCCCCCGGGCTCGTCGAGGCGCGCGCGGCGGCCGCCAGCGCCTCCCGCGCGGGCCCGGCGGGGCCGCTGACCGCCACCTCGAGCGGGCCGGCGAGCAGCGCCTCCCCCACCGCAGCGGCCCAGCCGGCCGCCCGCGGCGCGCGCCCCACGAGCCGGGCCAGCGAGCCCACCGCCTGCTCGCCGAGCTCCCGGTGCCGCGGCGACCCGGCCAGCGCGGCGTAGGTGACCGCGGCGCCCGCGACCGCGGCCACCCCGGACGGCGTCGGCCCGTCGGCCGGGTCGAAGGGCCGGTGCACCAGCGCCTCGGCGTCCACCGCGGTGTCGTGCCAGCCCTCGTCGTCGAGGAACCGCGCGGCGGCGTCGTCCAGGAGCTCCCCGGCCCACTCCAGCCACCGGCCCTCGCCGGTCGCCTGGTGCAGGGCCAGCAGCCCCTCGGCCAGGTCGCCGGAGTCCTCCAGCACCCCGGCGGGTGCGCCGGCCACGCCGTCCCGGGAGGCGCGGCGCAGCCGGCCGTCGACCCGGTGCACGCGGTGCAGCAGCTCCGCGGCCCGGCGGGCGGCGGCGACCGAGCCCGGGTGGCCGGTGAGGGCGCCGTGCTCGGCCAGCGCGGCTATGGCCAGCCCGTTCCAGGCGGTGACCACCTTGTCGTCGCGGGCCGGCTGCGGCCGCCGGGCCCGGGCGGCGAGCAGCCGCTCCCGAACCCCCGCCAGCCGCTCGGCGTCCTCGGGGTCGCGCAGCAGCTGCAGCGTCGAGCTGCCGTGCTCGAACGTCCCGGACGGCGTCACCTCGAACACGCCGGCCGCCCACCGGCCGTCCTCCTCCCCGAGCACCTCGACCAGCTGCGCGGGGGTCCAGACGTAGGTGAGCCCCTCGACCCCCTCGGTGTCCGCGTCCAGCGCCGAGGCGAACCCGCCCTCCGGGGTGCCGAGGTCGCGCACCAGGAAGCGGGCCGTGGCGTCGGCGACCCGGCGCGCCCAGGCCTCGCCGGTGGCCCGCCACAGGTGCAGGTACACCCGCAGCAGCAGGGCGTTGTCGTAGAGCATCTTCTCGAAGTGCGGCACCACCCACCGCGCGTCGACGCTGTACCGGGCGAAGCCGCCGGCGAGCTGGTCGTGGATGCCGCCGCGGGCCATCGCCTCCAGGGTGTGCCGCGCCGTGCGCAGCGCCCCCGGGTCGCCGGTGCGGGCGTGCGCCCGCAGCAGGAACTCCAGCACCATCGACGGCGGGAACTTCGGGGCGCCGCCGAAGCCGCCGTGCTCGTCGTCGTGCCCGGCCACCAGCGTGGCCACCGCGGCGTCGAGCGCGTCGGCGGACAGCGGGACCGGCGGGCCGAGGTCGAGCCGGGCGGAGATGCCCTCCACGATCCGGCCGCTCGCCGTCTCGAGCTCGTCGCGGCGGGTGCGCCAGGCCTCGCCGACCGCCGCCAGCACCTGCCGGAAGGCCGGCATGCCGTGCGCGGGCCGGGGCGGGAAGTACGTGCCGCAGTAGAACGGCTTGCCGTCGGGGGTGGTGAACACCGTCATCGGCCAGCCGCCGTGCCCGGTGAGCGCCTGGGTGGCGGTCATGTAGACGCTGTCGACGTCCGGGCGCTCCTCGCGGTCGACCTTGACGCACACGAACCCGGCGTTCATCTCGGCCGCGGTCGTCTCGTCCTCGAACGACTCGTGCGCCATGACGTGGCACCAGTGGCAGGCCGCGTAGCCGACCGAGACGAGCACGGGCACGTCGCGGGCCCGGGCCTCGGCGAAGGCCTCCTCCCCCCACTCCCGCCAGTCGACGGGGTTGTCGGCGTGCTGCAGCAGGTACGGGCTCGTCGCGCCGGCGAGACGGTTGGTCACGAGGCGCCCTCCTTCTCGCATCGGATGGCCGGACCGGCGGCGCGATCCACACCGGCCCGGTGCGCCGATCCCACTGGCGCCGGAGACGGCGTCGACCGGCCGGGCGCTGCACCGGCTCGCCGCGCCCGCCGGACCGGTACCCGGGGTGGTCCCGGCTCTACCGGCGGACGGCGGCGGCCGCGACGGTGGCTGCGGCGGCGCCCATGACCCACCGCCGCGGGTTCTGCCAGGCGGGTTGCTTCTCGAACGACATCAGGTCGAACAGCAGCCGCGGCGGGGAGTCCTCGGTGAACACCACGCCCAGGTCCCAGCCGTGCTCCGGCAGCGCGACGCGGTACACCCGCGGGTCGGCGGGGTCGTCGGGGTGCAGCACCATCGCGGTGCGCATCCCGGGGATCGGCGTCAACGGGGTCAGCACCAGCTCGCTGTGCCGGACGGCCACCTCCACGCCCGCGCCCATCGCCAGCCGGGGGAACAGGTTCGTGATGGGGCCTGCGTCCGGGGCGAACCAACCGCACAGCGCCGGCCACAGCTCCGGGGAGGGGGCGACGTCGTCGCGGACGGGGTCCTCCGGCAGCCCCACCAGGAGCCGCATGAGCGCGTCCGACAGCGGCGCGGGCGCGCCCCGGCCGTCCAGCCCCCGGTGTTGCCCAGGACGACGACGCCGGTCCCCTCGTCGGGCGCCATCCCGATCGCCGACAGGAACCCCGACAGGATCCCGGTCTTGCCGACGAGCGTGCGGCCCCGCTCCTCGTGCCGGTCGAAGCCCAGGCCCATGCCGGCCACCCGCGGATCGGGCCGGAACTGCGGCCCGAACATCGACGCCACGCTCTCCGCGGCCAGCACGCGGCCGTGCTCGCCGGCGCCGCCGCGCAGCAGCGCCGCGACGAAGCGCGCCAGGTCGGAGGCGGTCGAGTACACGCCGCCGCTCCCGGGTGTGGGCACCTCGCGGAAGCGGACCGCCGCGAGCCGTCCGCGGCGGAGCACGTACCCGGTGGCCAGCTGGGCCCGCAGCCGCTCGGTGAGGAGCAGATCGGTGTCCGCCATACCCAGCGGCGCGAAGACGTGCTGCCGCAGGTACCGGTCCAGCGGCTCGCCGGACACGTCCGCCACGAGCTGCCCCAGCGCGGCGAAACCGTGGTTGCTGTAGGCCCACCGCGTCCCCGGCTGCACGTCGACGGGCAGGCCGTCCTTGTAGTACTCGGCCAGGGGCACGATCGAGCGGGCGGTGTCCCCCGAGCCGACGCCGGGGTGCAGGAGCAGGTCGGAGCGCCGCCGCCAGTAGCCGACCCCGGCGCTGTGGGTGAGCAGGTGGCGCACGGTGGCCGGGCGGAAGTCGGCCCGCGCCGGCACCAGCCGGAAGGCCCGCAGGTGGTCGGCGGCCGGCGCGTCGAGGTCGACCCGCCCCCGCTCCACCTGCTGCATCACCGCGACGGCGGTGAGGACCTTCGTCAGGGAGCCCACGCGGAAGACGGTGCGCTCGTCGACCGGACGTCCCGAGGCGACGTCGGCCACGCCCCGGCCGAGGAATCGTGGCGGGGAGCCCTCGCGGACGACGGCGACCGCGAGCCCGGCCGAGGGCCATCGGCTCAGCGTCCTCGCGATGGCGCGGTCGAGGTCGGGCTCCGCCACGGTGGGTCCGCTGCGGTCCACGTCGAGGTCGGTGGTCATGCGGCTGCTCCTCCCGACGGCGCGGGTCCGGTGCGGCTACCGGGGGATGGCCGTGCGGGTCACGGCCGCGGCCCCCGCGAGTCGGCCGGATCCGCAGGGGGTCGGGACCCCGGCGGGCGGCCGGCGCCCACCGGCGCGGTGACGCGGAAGACCGGGTAGTCCGCCGCGATCCGCTCGAACTCCTCCAGCGGAGCCCGGCGGTCGACGGGGACGTGCGCCCGGGCACCCGGGGCGCGGTCGAGGTAACGGCGCAGGACCGGCGCCCGGCGCGCGGGTTCGACCTCCTCGAGGAGGACCTCCTGCCGGCCCCGGTGCCGCAGCGCGGCGCGGCCGTGGGCGGCACGCACGTTGCGCACCCACTGGGAGTCCTCGCCCAGCATCGAGACCAGGTAGCGCTCGCCGTGGACGTCGGCCACCACCACCGGCAGGGAGACGGCCCGGCCGCTGCGCCGCCCGGCCACCTCCAGCACCACGATCCGCGACGGGCCGATGCCGCGTGCCGCCAGTGCGGCCTGCGCCCGGTTGAGCACGCCGGCCAGCCGGTGCGGCCGCCTCCCCCGGTACAGCCGGCGCCGCCACCGGTGGACGCGGGTGCGTGATGTGGTCACCTCCGGCCTCCTCCCTCGCTGGACGCAGGATGGCCGCCGTCGAGGCCCCCGGGCAGTGGCGCACGGCACGGCACGTGCGCCGTTGGTCCCGGGAACGCGATCGCCGCGACGGGAGCAACAGCCCCCACGGACCGGGGCGTCCCCCGGTGGCCGGGCCGCTGCTGCCGCGGAACGGCGCGCGCCGGGCGCGCCCGCCCCCCTCGTCGTCCGGTGGCGTGCACCGCCCGCCGGTGCCGCGTCACAGGAAGAGCCGCTGCTCGAAGCGCGCGGCGGCGAAGGCCCCGGCGAGGGCCGGGAGCCAGAAGGTCGACAGCCGGAAGGCGAGGACGCCGGCGCACGCGCTGGCCAGCGGCTCACCGGAGGCGGTGAGCGCCAGGACCAGCGAGGCCTCGGCGATGCCCGCAGCACCGGCCCCGGGCAGCACGGCCCAGCCGAACTGGAGGACGGCGTACGCCGCGGCGGTCACCAGGATCGGGACGTGGCCGCCGACGCCGTGCAGCGCGGCGACGAGGGCGGCGGCCTCGGCCGCGACCGCCGCGGCGGACCAGCCCGACGACCGTCGCGGCACGGACGGCGCCGAGCCGGTGCAGGTCCGGAGGCTGCGCCGTCCCGGGCGGCACCGGGCCGTGGCGTCGCGCGAGGGCCTGACCGGCCACGATCGCCAGGTGGGCCGCGACCCCGACGAGGAGCAGGGGGAGCGACGAGGAAGGCGTCTGCCAGCTCGCCAGCCGCCCGTCGGCGCGCGCGCCGGCGACCGCCGCGACCGCCACCACCGCTGCACCGGCCGTGGCACCGTCCCGGACGCGGTCGTGCGCCCGGGCGGCGGGCGCGGGCAGGATGCCGGCCCGTTCCAGGTACCGGCCCGCGGCGACCCGCGCTCCGACACGGCCGTGGACCAGCGCCGCGCCGTCCGCGACCAGCGTTGCGACGTAGGTGCGTCCGACGGCCAGCCGGCGGTCGACCGCGGCCCGTGCAGCGGCCGCTGCGGCAACGCGGGCGACGAAGGCCAGGGCGAGCGCGCCACCGAGCCAGCGCCAGCCCTCGACCTCCACCTCGGCGAGCACCCCGGTGGCCTCGGCGATCCCCTCCACCCCGGTGAACAAGGTCGCGGCCCCGACGGCGACGAACAGCCACGCCAGGAGGCCGGCGGGCGGCAGCCGCGGCCGGTCGGGATCGGCCAGGCCGAGCCGGCGGTGGGCTTCCCGGCGCAGCTCCGGAAGCCGAGCCGGGTCGGCGCGCAGCCCGGCACGGGTGACCGCGGACAGCGCCGGAGGCTCCAGGCCGGGCAGCGCCCCCGTGACGACGTCCGCCCCGAGGGTCCTGGTCGCGGTGTCCACGACGAGGCGCGGGTCGACGTGCAGCGCGAGCGAGGCCATCAGTTCCGCGACGTCCCGGCTGATCGTGTCGGGATCGGCACCGGTCTCGGCGTTGCCGAAGTCCACGACCCACACGTCGCCGGAGGCGTCGACGAGCACGTTGGCGGCCACGAGGTCGCGGTGGGCGACGTGCGCCGCGCGGAGCAGGGCGACCTGGGACCAGACGCGGCCCAGCAGCTCGGCGGTGATCTCCCCCGGCGGGAGGTCCTCGACGGGCCGGGCGTCGGTGCGGTCCTGCACGACCAGGGCGCGGCCGTCGGTGCCCCGGGCCAGCACCATGACCGGTGCGCGCACGCCCCGTTCCCGGGCGCTCATCATGGCCACGGCCTCGTCGGCGGCCTGCCGCCCCAGCGTGGCCAGGGCGTCGGCGTCCTTCACGTCCCCGACGACGAGGTATCGGGCTGTCCGGTACAGCCAGTCGCGGTCGAGGGGGGTCGGGGTCGAGCACCTTGACGAAGAGCGGGCGGCCACCGGGGCCGGGTGGCGGAGAAGGGGTGCGAGCTGCGGGCGGGGACGTCCGCGTGCTGCAGGTCACGGACGGGCAGGCCGAACCGCTCGAGCAGATCGGCCACGTGCGCCGTGGTGGGCTGCCACCGGGGCACGCCGCACGCGTAGTGCACCAGCGAGCCGCAGACCCAGCCCAGGAGCAGTCCACCGACGACGTCCAGCGGCAGGTGCGCGCCCACGTAGAGACGTGCCAGCGCGACCACGACCGCCAGCGCCCACACCACGCGCCGCAGCCGGCGGGACAGGTAGGGCGCAGCCGCGGTGGCCAGGGCGGCGGCCACCGCCGAGTGCCCGGAGACGAACCCGTGGCCACCGAGCACGCCCTCGTGCAGGACGGCTCCGACGGGCAGGCCACCAGGCCGCTCGCGACCGATGACGTCCTTGAAGAGACTCGCGACGAGGCCGGCGACACCGGCGGAGAGCAGCACGTCCCGGGCCATGCGGAACCGCCGCGCCAGGACGGCTGCTCCGGCGAGGAGCACCGCGGCCATCCCGTTGCCGAACTGCATGACCGCCCAGACCGGCCGGTAGATCAACGGGGGCAGGTCGTTGGCCAGCCGGAAGACGTCGGTCTCGAAGACGCTCAGCTCCCCCCGGCGGGCGACCAGGACGGTGAGCCCCAGCAGCGCCGTGCCGAGCCCGACGCGCAGCAGGTCACCCGGATGCCGGTGGACCGCTGCCCGGCCGGCCGACCGCGGCGGACGCAGGCCCCGAGCACGCACCCTCGTCGTGGTCCGGGTCGCCACCCGAGCAGCGCACCGGCCACGGTCGCCGGCGGGCAGTGCCGTTCGACTCTCGCGGTCCGGGTCCGGCGTCGATGGTCCTCCCGGCGCCGGACGGCGAGGGTCGGTGTCGTCGATGCGCGCCGGCCGGCAGCGGGAGGAGATCCGCGTGTCCGTGATCGAGTCACCCCCACGTCGTCCTGGTGCCCCCGGGCCGGTGTCGCGGCTGCGGCGGTGGGCCGAGCCGGCGCTGCTGGTGGTGACGCTGGGGCTGCTGGTGGTGACGCTGGGGCTGCTGGCTGCCGGCGGCGTGGCCTGGCTGGTCGGCGCCGGCCGGTGGGACGACGTGCTGTGGGCCGCGGCGACCCTCCTCGCGGTGGTACCCGCGACCGGCTGGGTGGTGGTCGCGCTCCTGCGGAGGAGGGTCGGCGTCGACCTGATCGCGCTGCTCGCGCTGGTGGGCACCCTCGCGGTCGGCGAGTACCTGGCCGGGGCGCTGATCGCGGTGATGCTGGCCACGGGGCGGGCCCTGGACGCGGCCGCGCAGCGGCGGGCGACGCGGGACCTGCGGGCGCTGCTGGACAGAGCCCCGCGGACGGCGCGCCGCCGGGTCGGCGACGTCGTCTCCGAGGTCCCGGTGGACGAGGTCACCGTCGGGGATCTCGTGCTGGTCGGCCCGGGTGAGGTGCTGCCCGTCGACGGGGTCGTCGAGGGCGGTCCGGCGGTGCTGGACGAGTCGGCGCTGACCGGGGAGCCCGAGCTGGTCGAGCGGGCCACCGGCGATGCGGTCCGCAGCGGCACGCTCAACGCCGGCGGCGCGTTCGAGGCCCGGTGCACCGCGACGGCGGCGCACAGCGCCTACGCCGACGTCGTCGCCCTGGTCCGGCAGGCCGGCGCGGAGAACGCCCCGGTGGTCCGGCTGGCCGACCGGTTCGCCGCCTGGTTCCTCCCGCTGTCGCTGGCCGTCGCCGGGCTGGCCTGGGTGGTGAGCGGATCGCCGACCCGGGCGGTGGCGGTGCTGGTGGTGGCGACCCCCTGCCCGCTGCTGATGGCCGCCCCGGTGGCGATCGTCTCCGGGTTGTCGCGGTCGTCGCGGCTCGGCGTCGTGGTCCGCAGCGGCGGCGCGCTGGAGAACCTCGGCCACGCCCGGACGATGGTGCTGGACAAGACCGGCACGCTGACCGCCGGCCGGCCGGCGGTGACCGAGGTGCTGACCGCGCCGGGGTGGTCGGCGCCGGAGGCACTGCGGCTGGCGGCATCGGCCGACCAGCTCTCCCCGCACGTGCTCGCCGAGGCCGTGGTGGCCGAGGCGCGGGCCCGCGGCCTGCCCCTGTCCCTGCCGCGGGACGTGCGGGAGGAGCCCGGCCGCGGCGCCGAGGCCACCGTCGAGGGCAGGCACGTCCGGGTCGGCAAGCGCGACCCGGCACCCGACGGCAGCTGGGCGCGCACGGCGGTCAGCCGGGCCGGGCTGGACGGCTGCGCGCTGGCGTGGGTCGAGGTCGACGACGTCCCCGTCGGGGCCGTCCTGCTGAAGGACCCGGTGCGGGCCGACGCCGGACGGACGCTGCGGCGGCTGCGCTCGGCCGGGATCGACCGGCTGGTGATGCTCACCGGCGACCGGACCGAGCCGGCGCGGGAGGTCGGCGCGGTGCTCGGCCTGGACGAGGTGTGCGCCCAGCAGACGCCGGCGAGCAAGGTCGCCGCGGTCCGCGCCGAGCAGGAGCGCGCGGTGACCGTGATGGTCGGCGACGGCCTCAACGACGCCCCGGCGCTGGCCGCGGCCACGGTCGGGGTCGCGATGGGGGCCCGGGGGTCGACGGCGTCCTCGGAGGCCGCCGACGTGGTGCTGACCACCGACCGGCTGGACCGGATCGCCGACGCGATGGAGATCGCCCGGTACGCCCGGCGGATCGCCGTGCAGAGCGCGGTCGCCGGGATGGGACTGTCGCTGGTCGCGATGGGCCTGGCCGCGGTCGGCCTGCTGCCGCCCACGTTCGGGGCGCTGCTGCAGGAGGGCATCGACGTCGCGGTGATCCTCAACGCCCTGCGCGCCCTGCGTGGCGGCCAGGTGGGCGGGCGGCCGGTGCCGCCCGCGACGCAGACGCTGCTGCGCCGCTTCGACGCGGAGCACGACGACCTCCGCCAGGTCCTGCCGCTGGTCCGCTCGGCCGCGGACGCGCTCGTCGCCGGACCGACCCCGCAGGCAGTGGAGGCGCTGCACCGGGCCCGGACCGCGCTGGTGGAGCGCCTCGTGCCGCACGAGGACGCCGAGGAGACCGAGCTCTACCCCGCCCTGGCCCGCGCGCTGGGCAGCGGCGAGGCGGTGGCGCCGATGAGCCGTGCGCACGCCGAGATCGGCCGGCTCAGCCGCCGGCTGCAGGCCCACCTCGACGCCGTCGACGCCGGCGCGGCGCTGGACCCGGAGCGGCGGCAGGACCTGCTGGCCTGCCTGTACGGCCTGCACGCCCTGCTGCAGTTGCACTACCTGCAGGAGGAGGAGAGCTACTTCGCACTCGCCGCCGAGTAGCCCCCGCACCGCACCGACCCAGGAGGAGACGACCGCCGATGCGCACGGCCACGGACAGGCTGCTGAACGCCGTGCAACGGCCCGACGACTACCGCGAGGTGCTCATCCACTCGGCAGAGGCGCCGATCGTCCTGTCGGTGTGGAAGGGGCAGCCCGACCGGCCCGTGGTCGTGTTCCTGCCCGGGACGATGACGCATCCCCTGTTCTACGAGGAGTTCCTCGACGCGCTCGGCCGGGCCGGGATCACCGCGGTCGGCGTCCACGCCCAGGGCCACGGCAAGAGCGCGCGCGTGCGCCGGCTCCTCGTCTTCTCCACCCTCGTCACCAACGCCCGCGACGCCGTCACCTGGACCCGTGCCGAGTTCCCCTCCCGGCCGGTCGCCGTCATCGGCTCCAGCCAGGGCGGCGTGGTGGCGATGGCGTTGGCCGCCGCCGGGGAACGGCTCGACGCCGTGCTGGCGCACAACGTCCTCGATCCGACGCTGCCGTCGACGGTCGAGATCACCCGGTTCCCCGGATGGCTGGCGCGGGTGTACCCGGCCGTCGTGACGGCGTTCCGGGTCGGCGGTCGGCTGCTGCCGCGCGTGCCCGTGCCCTTCGACGCCTATCTCGACATGGCGCGGGTGGCGCGCGACCCGGCGAACGCCGAGTACTTCTACACCGACCCCCTCGGGCTGCGCGCCTACCCCCTGGCGTTCATGGCCAGCCTCTTCGCCGCCGACCTCTCCGGCATGGCCGACGGCAGCATCCGCTGCCCGGTCACCGTCATCGCCGGCCGCGGCGACCCGCTCTTCCCGCTGACCTACACCCGGCAGGTCCACGAGCGCATCGTCGCGCCCGGCAAGGAGCTGCTCGTCGTCGACTCCGACGCACACCTGCTGCTCAACGAGGACCTCGACGCCGTCCTGCCGCCGTTGCTGGATCGGCTGATGCGGCTGCCCGCAGCGGCCCTGCCCGCGTGATGCGCCCGGGCCTCGGCGAGAGACCCGGGAGCGGCCGACCTTCGGCCCTGCACCGCCGACGTCGTCGACGGGCACCGTGGTCTGCACGTGGTGGCAGGGAGGTCGGTGTGCGCGCACGTCGGTCGGGAGGCCACCCGCAGGACCGGACGCCCGGCGTGGCCGGAACCGCGGTCCGGTACGCATCGTGAACCCGCCCGTGGCCGACCAGCGGCCCGAGGACCGGACCCCCTCCCGGAACACGTCTGCGCCGCACGGCGTCCCGCGGCCACCGGGTCCGCAGCTGCTGCTGGTGGAGGACGACCCGACGATCGCCGAGCCGCTCGTCGAGGGCCTGGAGTACGAGGGCTTCGCGGTGCGCTGGGTCCCGACCGGGCAGGCGGCCCTCGCCGATCCCGGGGCGGACCTGGTGCTGCTCGACCTCGGCCTGCCCGACGTCGACGGGCGGGAGGTGTGCCGGACCCTGACCGCGCGGTCGGCGACGCCGGTCGTCGTGGTCACCGCCCGCGGGGACGAGTTCGACCGGGTGCTGCTGCTGGAGCTCGGCGCCGACGACTACGTGGTCAAGCCGTTCGGCTTCCGCGAGCTGGTGGCCCGGATCCGCGCCGTGCTGCGGCGCGGAGCCCGGACGCAGGCGGCCGACGGGCGGCAGGAGCTCGGGGCGTTGAGCATCGACCGGCGCGGCCGGCAGGTCCGGCTGGCCGGCTGTCCGGTGGAGCTCACCACGAAGGAGTTCGACCTGCTGGCCCTGCTGGCCGAGGAGCCGGGCACGGTCCGCCGCCGGGAGGACATCATCGCCCGGGTCTGGGACGAGAACTGGTGGGGGTCGACCAAGACCCTCGACGTGCACGTGGCGTCGCTGCGCAAGAAGCTCGGCGACCCCCGCTGGATCGCCACCCTGCGCGGCGTCGGGTACCGCCTCGACGTCCCGCCATGACCCGCCGCGTGCTGGCCTCCTACCTCACGATCACCGCGGTGGTCCTGGCCGTGCTGGTCCTGCCGCTCGGGCTGGTCGTCGCCGACCACGAGCTCGACGCGCTGTTCGCCGCCCTGGAACGGGACGCCACCTCGGTGGCGGCGGCCGTCGAGGACGACCTCGAGGCCCGCACCCGGCCGAGGATCGACACCCTGCTCACCGGGTACGCCGCCGGCGGCGGTCGGATCGTCGTCGTCGACCGAACCGGGACCAGCCAGGCCGACTCCGCGCACATCGGCGCCGCGGGTGAGGACTTCACCAACCGCCCCGAGTTCACCACCGCGCTGTCCGGTGAGCGCGCCACCGGCACCCGCACCTCGGAGACCGTCGGCGGCGACCTGGTCTACGTCGCGGTGCCGGTGACCTCGGGCGGGCAGGTCCACGGCGCGGTCCGGGTCACCTACCCGATCGCCGAGCTCGACCAGCGCATCCGGGCGGCCTGGACGTGGTTGGGTCTGCTGTCGGTGGTCGTGCTGCTCGTGGTGACGGTCGTGGGGGCGGTGCTGGCCCGGCAGGTCACCCGGCCGGTCCGCCGGCTGGAGGACGCCGCCCGGGACCTGGCCGACGGCCGGCTGGACACCCGGGTGCCGGTGCCCGCCGGCCCGCCGGAGCTGCGCTCGCTGGCCGGGACCTTCAACCGCACGGCCGATCGTCTGGAGCGGCTGCTCGCCTCGCAGCGGCGGTTCGTCGCCGACGCAGCCCACCAGCTGCGCACCCCGCTCACGGCGCTGCGGCTGCGGCTGGAGAACCTCGCCCGGCACCTCCCTCCGGGCCAGGAACCCAGGCTGCAGGCCGCGGTCGACGAGACCGACCGGCTGGCGCGGCTGGTGGAATCCCTGCTCGTCCTGACCCGGGCCGACGCAGGTGCCGCCGCCCCGGTACCCGTGGACGTCGCCGAGGTCGTCGCCGGGCGGCTGGAGGTGTGGCGGTCGGTGGCCGAGCAACGCGGCGTCCGGCTCGGCGCCGACCCCGGCGCGGACGCCGCGGTGCTGGCCGTGCCCGGTGCGCTCGAGCAGATCCTGGACAACCTGATCTCCAACGCCATCGCGGCCTCCCCGCCGGCCGGGACGGTGCAGGTCACCGTCGCTGCGCCGTCTCCCGGCTCCGTCGACGTGGCCGTCACCGACGAGGGGCCGGGGCTCCTCCCGGAGCAGCAGGAGCGGGCCTTCGACCGCTTCTGGCAAGCTCCCGGTGCGACGGGCACGGGTTTCGGGCTCGGCCTGGCGATCGCCCGCCGGCTGGCCGAGGCCGGCGGCGGCACCGTCGAGCTGCGGCCCGCGCCGTCCGGCCGGGGCCTGCGGGCCCTGGTCCGGCTGCCGACGGCGACCACGCCCGGCCACGAGATCGCCGTGCCCGCTCCCGGACTCCGCTGGACCTCTTCCGGCCGTCCGTAGCTCGGACGCGGTCCGACGGGGACCGGCCGGCGGGACGTCACCGCGGCGACCCGACCGGAGCAGGTCATGCGGCGGAGACGTGCAGCTCCGAACCCACACGCATGGTGCGGTACCCCTCCCCGAACGCATGCCGGAACGCGTCGAAGGTCCAGGGCGTGCTGTCGTGCCCGGACAGGGCGACGACGCGCGGGCCACGTGCCCGGATCTGCTCGATCACCTCTGCTGCGTCACGCTCGCCGATCGGCTGCCAAGGCCAGTGCGGGTTGCCCAGCACGGCCTGAGGGAGCAACGGCGTACTGCACGGGTGGACGGGCAGGTGCAGCCCGCCCACGACGGCGCGGATGGGGACGTCGAGCACCTGCTCCGTGACCCCGAGGATCCGCTCCATCGGCGGGTGCCCGCACCCGGTCAGCACGACCAACCCGAAGTCGCGCACGTTGACGACCAGCGCCTGCTCGGCCACGGGACCGAGGAAGACCACGGCCGGTAGCGGCGGGAGGACCGCCACCCCGGGGGCGATCACCCGGGGACCGCTGACGGGCACGACGTCGGCCCGCTCGTGCGTCATGTCGGTGGGCACGTAGGCGGGTAGGCCACGCGGCTCGAGCGGCGCCGGCGCCAGGCCGAAGGTGCGGCGACGGGCCATCCGCAGCCCGCCGACGTGGTCGGGGTGCAGGTGCGAGATGACCACGCCGTCGAGTGCCTCCAGGTCGACGCCCAGGACGTCGGCGTTCTCCACGAGGGGCGACCGCTGGTCCCCTCGCAGGTTGAGTCCGGTGTCGAACAGGATCGTGGTCGCGCCCGCCCTGACCAGGTAGGAGAGGCCCGCCTCCCCCCGCAGCGGTGAGTGCCCGGCGTCCCCGGTGGTGAGGCGTTCCACCAGCGGCAGGATCGAGACCTCCGCCACCTCGCCGATCCCGGTGAGGCGGGATTCGACACGCACCGCCCAGTCACGGTCGGCAGCCGCCCTCGCCCGCGCGAAGCGCCCGGCCAGGGCGGCCAGACCCGCGGCGGCCAGCGTGCCGGCGGCAGCGGGGATACCCGTGCGAGTACGTCCCTGGTGGGTCATCGCGATCTCCCTCGTGCGGTGAGGTCGAGCTTCGCCGGGCAGCGCAGCGGGATCGAGGGCCCGACGTCCCTGGCCGGCGGGATACCGGTCGGGCCGCCGGGTCGGCGAGCACGTCGTCGGGAAGTCGCGGCCCTCGCCGGCGTCCGCACGACGCCCTGGTCCCGGCTGCCGGTGTCCGGGACGCCCGCCATCGACATCCCTTACCTGCTCCTAACCTGCGCCCGGCCTCCGCCTTCCCCGGCCGTCCCTAGCGTGGCGGACGCGCCGGACCACCAGGCCCGGCAGCAGCTCCTGCGAGGAGGCGACGGTGTACCGACGGACCACGATCGCGGCGGCGGCGACCGCCCTGGCCCTGCTGGGCGGCGGCTCCGCGCTGGCCGCCAACGCCGGCCTGTTCGACGGCGACCGGCCCGACGGGGCCGGCACGCTGCCCGCCGTCACGACCCCTGACACCGACCCGGCCGGCGACGGCCCCGCCCCACCCGGCCCGCCGCCGTCGACGGACGTCGCCCCGCCCCCGGCCGACCCCGGCCATGCGTACGAGGACGACGCCGACGAGGACGAGAGCGGCGAGGACGAGGGCGGCGAGGTGGAGCGCGATGACTGACCGGGCCCGGACCGCCGTCGGGGCGCGCGTGCTGGCCCTCGGCGCCAGCGCCGCCGCGACCCTCGCCCTGATGGGGGGCATGGCCGCCGCGGCACCGGACACCGGCACGGCGCCCACCTCGCCCGGGACGGCCACCCCGGTGGACCCGCAGCAGGCTTCCCCGCGGCCGCAGCCGCAGCCGCAGCCGACGACCGCCCCGCCGACCACCAGCAGCCATGCCAGCTGACCTCGTCATCGCCGTCATGGGCTCCACCGCCCACGTCGTCGTCGTGGCCGACGACCCGGCGCCGCTGCTGCACCGGGCGTGGGAGCGGCTGGCCGACCTCGAAGCCCGGTGGAGCCGGTTCCGCGCCGACAGCGAGCTCAGCGCGCTGAACGCCGCGGCCGGCCGGCCGGTCCTCGTCTCCCCCGAGACGGTGACCCTGGTGAGCTGCTCGGTCGAGGGATGGCGGCGCACCGGCGGACTGTTCGACCCCACCGTGCACGCCGCGCTGGTCGGGCTCGGCTACGACCGCGACCTGGGCCTGGTGCAGGCCGGAGGCGCCGGAGCGGTGGTCGCCACCGGCCCGGCTCCTGGCTGCGCCGGCATCGACGTCGACCCCGCCGCCTCGACCGTGCGGCTGCCACCGGGCGTGGCCGTCGACCCCGGCGGCATCGGCAAGGGCCTGGCCGCCGACCTCGTCGCCGCGGAGGTCCTCGACGCCGGCGCTGCCGGCTGCCTGGTCAACGTCGGTGGCGACCTCCGTGCCGTCGGCGAGCCGCCGACCGGGGCCGGCTGGATCGTCACCGTGCCCGACCCGGCTCGCCCGAGCGAGGAACTGCTCCGAGCCGCCGTGCCCGAGGGCGGGGTGGCCACCAGCAGCCGGCTCGAGCGACGGTGGCAGGCCGGCGACACCGAGGTGCACCACCTCGTCGACCCGTCCACCGGCGCGCCGGCCGACGGCGAGGTCGTCGCCGCCACGGTCTTCACCGCCCGGGCGTGGGAGGCCGAGGTGCTGGTCAAGGCCCTCACCGTCGGCGGCAGGGCCGGGTTCGACCTGCTCGGGGACGCCGCGGCGGTGGCCGTCACCAGCAGCGGGGAGCGCCTGTCCGCCCACGTCCCCACGGCAGTGCTGCGATGACCGATCCCCAGTTCTGGTGGTACCTCGCCCGGGCCGGCGGCCTGGTCGCCTGGGCGCTGCTCTCCACCACGGTCGTGTGGGGCCTGCTTCTGCGCAGCGGCCTGCTGGGCCGCTGGATCCCCTGGGCCTGGACGGCCGCGGTCCACCGGTTCCTCGGCATGCTGGCGGTGCTGTTCACCGCCCTGCACCTGACCGGGCTGCTGCTCGACGACTACGTGCAGATGAGCCTCCCGGACCTGCTCGTGCCCCTGACCAGCAGCTGGCGGCCGGTACCGGTGGCGCTCGGCGTGGTCGCCGGCTACCTGCTGGTCGCCGTCCTGGGCACCTCGCTGCTCGCCGCCCGGCTGTCCCGGCGATGGTGGAAGCGGGTCCACCTGACCAGCTACCTGCTGTTCTGGTCGGCGACCATGCACCTGGTCACCGCCGGGACCGATGCCGGCAACGCCGTCGTGCGCGCCGTCGTCGCCGCCACAGTGACCGTGGTGCTGCTGCTCACCCTCGTCCGCATCGCGCGCTGCGCGCGGTGGGCACGCGCCGGCCGCCCTGCCGCGCCGGTCCCTGCCCTCCCGGCGGCGGCCGCGCCCACCTACCACCCGCTGCGGGTCGCCGAGGTGCGCCGGGAGACCCCGGACGCCGTCTCGGTTCGCTTCGCCGTGCCGCCGGCCCTCGCGCCGGGATTCCGATTCCGCCCCGGTCAGCACGTGCTCCTCCGGGCGCGGATCGGCGGCACCGTGGTGACCCGGCCGTACTCGGTCTGCAGCGGCGTCGCCGACGGCGAGCTGCGCATCGCCGTCCGGCAGCTCCCCGGCGGGCGCATGTCGACCTGGGTGAACACGGCACTGCGCGCAGGCGACACCCTGGACGTCGCCCCGCCGGCCGGGACCTTCGCCACCGAGGTCCGCGGTCGCAGCGCGCGCCACGTGCTCGGCGTCGCCGCCGGCAGCGGCATCACCCCGGTGATCTCCATCATGAGCAGCGTGCTCGCCGCCGAGCCGGGCAGCCGCTGCACCCTCGTCTACGGCAACCGGACCGCGGCCGGCACCCTCTTCGCCGCCCGGCTCGCCGCGCTGCAGGAGCGGCACCCGGGCCGGCTGCGCGTGGTGCACCTGCGCAGCCAGGAGGCCGCGTCCCCGCCGGTGCTGCCCGGACGCATCGACCGGCACGTGCTGCGCACGCTCGCCGACCGCGGCGACCTGGCCGGCGTCGACGAGGCCTACGTCTGCGGGCCGGAGGGGATGGCATGCGAGGTCCAGCGGGCCCTGGTCGGTGATCTGGGCCTCTCGCCCCGGCAGGTGCGCACCGAGGTCTTCTCCACCACTCGGCCGACGCCGCCGAGCGGCTCGGACGCCGGAGAGGCCACCGTACGCATCCGGCACCGCGGTGCCGAGCACACGGTGCCCGTCGCCACCGGCGAGTCGATCCTCGACGCGGGCCTGCGGGCGGGTCTGGACCTCCCCCACTCCTGCCGTGCCGGGGTCTGCGGGACGTGCCGCGCCACCCTCCTCAGCAGGACGGCCGGGGACGGCGACTGGGCGACCGAGGCCCTCCTCACGTGCCGGGGGACGGCGGCCGACGGCGCGACCGTCGACTTCGATGCCGTCGACTCCGATGCCGTCGACTCCGATGCCGTCGACTTCGATGCCGTCGACTTCGATGCCGTCGACTTCGATGCCGTCGCTGTTCCCGACCGTCCTCCTCGTCCGGCCGGCGGCCGGCGGACCGGTCAGGTCACGACGTCCGCACCGTGATGGCCTGCCACGTCGTCGCGCACGAGGCGGCCACCCCGACCCGGGAGCGCCCCGACCCACACCGCGATCACCCCGCGTGAGGGACCGGGACGCGTCGGCACCGGCTCCGCCGGCCGTTCAGCCGTGCCGCTCGACGGAGGCCAGCAGCTCCCGGAGCAGGTCGTCGACCTGCCGCTGCTTCTCGGGGGGGAGATCACCCAGCAGCCGCTGCTGGACGTCGAGCCCGGCGACGACGGCCCGGTCGATGAGCTCGCGCCCGGCCGGGGTCAGCGTCACGAGCAGGGCACGGCGGTCGCCGGGGTCGGGCTGCCGTGCGACGAGGCCGGCGCGCTCGAGCCGGTCCAGCCGGCTGGTCATGCCACCGGTGGTGAGCATGAGCGCTCCGGTCAGCCGGCCCGGCGACAGACCCTCCGGCGGGGCCGCCCGGCGCAGCGTGGCCAGCACGTCGAAGTCGGCCCGGGTGATGCCGAACTGCGCGTAGGTGCGCTCCTGCGAGTCACCTGCCAGCTTCGCCGCCCGGTAGATCCGCCCGAAGATCGCCATCGCGGCGGTGTCGAGCTCCGGGCGCTCCCGCCGCCACTGCTCGACGATCTCGTCGACGCCGTCCCCGTCGCTCACGCTCCACCCTTCGCTCACGCTCCGCCCTCCTGCCGTCCGTCGGCACATCCTCGCACGTCCCACGCTTGACAGATACACGGTCCCAAGTATCTTGGCATCGAGATACTTGGGGACGAGGCGACTGGGGTGCAGCGATGGGAACGCCTTCGACGGGCACGGACGCCGGCACGCGTCCCGGCGCCCTCCGCGCCCGACGGGGCGGTCGACCTGGACCGCGCGCGTGGGCGCTCACCGCACTGACGGCACTGGCGCCGGCGACGTGGGGCACCACGTACGCGGTCACCACCGAGTGGCTGCCGGCCGAGCGCCCGCTCCTGGCGGCCACGGTGCGGGCGCTCCCGGCGGGGCTGCTGCTGGTGACCCTCGGCGGCCGACTCCCCCGCGGGCAGTGGTGGTGGAAGGCGCCGGTGCTCGGGGTCCTGAACATCGGGGCCTTCTTCGCCCTGCTGTTCGTCGCCGCCTACCGGCTCCCCGGCGGGGTCGCCGCCGTGCTGGGTGCGGCGCAACCGCTGGTCGTCGCGGTCCTGGCCCTGCCGCTGCTCGGCCGGCGACCGCGGAGGCGCACCCTGCTGCTCGGTGCGAGCGGGATGGTCGGCGTCGCGCTCATCGTGCTGAACGGCACCGCACGACTCGACCCGGTCGGGGTGCTGGCCGGCCTGGCCGGCACGGCCTGCATGGCGGCCGGGATCGTGCTGACCCAGCGCTGGGGCCGACCGGCCCCGCTGCTGGCCTTCACCGGCTGGCAGCTGCTGGCCGGCGGGCTCCTGCTGCTCCCCCTTCTCCTGGTGGCCGAGGGGCTGCCGCACGGGATCACCGCCGGCGAGGCGGGCGGGTTCGCCTACCTCGCCGCGGTCAACACCGCCCTGGCGTACGCGCTGTGGCTCCGCGGCGTCGGCCTGCTGGCGGCCGAGCGGATCAGCTTCCTGGGGCTGCTCTCCCCGGTGGTGGCCGCCACGGTCGGCTGGGTGCTGCTGGGCCAGTCGCTGACCCCCGTGCAGCTGGCCGGCGTCGCGCTCGCCCTCGGCAGCCTCCTGCTCGCCCAGCGACCCGACCGCACCGGCCCGCGGACGCCCGCCCGACCGCCCGCCACCGCCGGCCGCGAGGCCCGTGCGCCCGGCCCGCACCTGCCCGTGCCCACGCCGCTGCGACCGGCCGACGTCCCCGAGCTCGCCCGGCCCCGCTGACCCGTGATCCGCCCCCACCCCGACGTCCGCGGGTGGGCCACCCATCCCCTGGAGGAGTTCCCCCGTGCACGTCTTCCTGACCGGCGGCACCGGCCTGATCGGGTCCGGCGTCCTGGCCGCCCTGCTCACCGACGGGCACCACGTGTCGGCGCTGGCCCGCAGCGACAGCTCGGCCGCGGCCCTGCAGGCGGCCGGCGCCGCCGTCGTCCGCGGCGACGTGACCGACCTCGAGGTGCTGGCCGCCGCGGCCCGCGGCGCGGACGGCGTCGTGCACACCGCCTCCACCGCGGCGGCGGACCCCGGTGTGCTGGACGCCGTCCTCGGCGCACTGGCCGGCACCGGCAAGCCCTACGTGCACACCAGCGGCGTGTGGACCTACGGCAGCGGTCCGCTGGACGAGGACACCCCGTTCGACCCGGCCGCGCTGCCGGCGTGGCGGCTGCCGCTGGACGCCCGCGTCCGGGCGGCGGCCGCCGACCGGATCCGCAGCGTGGTCATCGCACCCGGCATCGTCCACGGCCGCGGCCGTGGCCTCCCGGGTGTGATCCGCTCCGGTCCCCGGACCGCGGACGGCGCCCTGCTGCTACCCGGCAGCGGCGCGCAGCGGTGGACGACGGTGCACACCGACGACCTGGGTCGGCTCTACGCCCTCGCCCTCGTGCGCGCCGCGGCCGGCTCCTACTACCTCGGCGTGGGCGGTGAGAACCCGACCGTGCGGCAGATCGGCGCGGCCGCCGATCGTGGGGCCGGCGGCAGCGGCCGGGTGGCGCCCAGCTCGGCGGAGGACACCGCGGCCCGCCTGGGCGCGCTCGCCGGGCCCTTCCTGCTGGACCAGCACGCCACCGGCAGGAAGGCCCGGGCCGAGCTGGGCTGGCGGCCGGCCGGCCCCGCCCTGCTGGACGACCTGGAGCTCGGCTCCTACGCGGCACGCTGACCGGCTCGGTCGGCGAGGCACCCGCCTGCCGCGGTCCGGCCCGGCGGCGGCGACCGGCCCGCCGCCGGCCCCGCGCCCGCGTCCGGCCCCCGCTTGGCGTGGATACCCCCTAGTGGTATGTTCGCACCGCCAGGACGGGTACCCCCTGGGGGTACCTACTCGCAGACAGGAGGAGTTCCGATGAGCACCACCGCCCGCTACACCGTGACCGGCATGACCTGCGGCCACTGCGTCTCCGCCGTCACCGCCGAACTCGGTGCGCTGCCCGGCGTCACCGACGTCGCGGTCGACCTGGTGCCCGGCGGCGACTCGACGGCAACCGTCACCAGCGCGGCGCCGCTGGACGCCGACGCCGTCCGGGCCGCCGTCGACGAGGCCGGCTACGAGGTCACGGGGGGCACCCGGTGACCCTCTCCCGCACCCCCGTGAAGCTCGGCGCCTACGCCGGCGGCCTGGCCGTGGCCTTCGCCGCGGCGTTCGCGACCGGCGGCGCGGTCGACCCGATCACCGATCCCGTGGCGGCCCCGGCCGCCGCCGAGCACCAGGAGGCCGACGTGGCCGGTCACGGCAGCGGCGAGGACACCCACGACCCCGGTGCGGAGGCGCTGCCGGCGGGGCTGGCCGTCTCGGAGCGCGGCTACACCCTGACCCCGGCGGCGGGCACGCTCCCGGCCGGGGACGCGGTGCCCTTCACCTTCACGATCACCGGGGCCGACGGCGCCCCGGTGCGGGAGTTCACCGAGGAGCACGAGAAGGAGATGCACCTGATCGTGGTCCGCCGGGACCTGGCCGGCTTCCAGCACGTGCACCCGGTCCGCGACGGCGACGGCACCTGGAGCGTGCCGCTCGACCTCGACGCGGGCGGGACCTACCGGGTGTTCGCCGACTTCGTCCCCACCGCGCTCGGCGAGGGCCTGACGCTGGGCACCGACGTGGCCGTGGCCGGGGAGTACGCGCCGGCGCCGCTGCCGGCACCGGCGGCCACCGCGACGGTGGACGGCTACGAGGTGCGCCTCGACGGCACGCCCGTCCCCGGCGGGGAGTCGCAGCTGACCTTCACCGTCAGCCGGGACGGCCGTCCGGTCGCCGACCTGGAGGCCTACCTGGGCGCCTTCGGGCACCTGGTCTCGCTGCGCACCGGCGACCTGGCCTACCTGCACAACCACCCGCACGAGGAGGCGCACGCCGGCGACACCGGCGGGCCGTCGGTGCGGTTCGCCACGACCTTCCCGACCGACGGGGTCTACCGGCTGTTCCTCGACTTCTCCCACGACGGGCAGGTCCGCACCGCGGAGTTCACCGTCGCCGTGGGCGCCGCCGCACCGGCCGCGGCGGCCGGCGACCCGGCCCACCAGGACACCCCGCAGGAGCACGCCCCGCACCCGGACACCCCCCACCAGGACTGACCCCGCACCGAGCCCGGCTCGGCCTTGCGCGAAGAGGAGAACTCCGTGAGCACCCCCACCCCGACGGTCCCGTCGGGCTCCGCCGCCCCCGTGCAGGGGCGCACCGTCGAACTGGCCATCGGCGGGATGACCTGCGCGTCCTGCCAGGCGCGGATCGAGAAGAAGCTCAACCGGATGGACGGCGTGAGCGCCACGGTCAACTTCGCCACCGAGAAGGCGAGGGCCACGATCGCCGAGGACGTCGCGGTGGAGGACCTCATCGCCACCGTCGAGGCCACCGGGTACACCGCGGCACTGGTCGAGCCCGCCCGGCCCCGTCCCGAGGCTCCCCCCGAGCCTGCGAGGGGTGAGGAGGACAGGGTCCTCCAACCGTGGCGCCACCGGCTGGTGGCCAGCACCGTGCTCACCGTGCCGGTGATCGCGCTGGCGATGGTGCCCGCGCTGCAGTTCGACCACTGGCAGTGGCTCACCCTCACCCTCGCGGCCCCCGTGGTGACCTGGGGCGCGTGGCCGTTCCACCGGGCCGCCTGGACCAACCTGCGGCACGGCGCGGCCACGATGGACACCCTCATCTCCCTCGGGGTGCTGGCCGCGTTCGGCTGGTCGCTGTACGCGCTGTTCCTCGGCGGCGCCGGGGTGACCGGCATGACGATGCCGTTCACCCTGCTGCCCACCGACAGCCACGGGGCGGCCGAGATCTACCTCGAGGTGGCCGCCGCGGTCACCACGTTCATCCTCGCCGGTCGGTACTTCGAGGCCCGTGCCAAGCGCCGCTCCGGCGCGGCCCTGCGGGCGCTGCTGGAGATGGGCGCCAAGGACGTCGCCGTGCTGCGGAACGGGGTCGAGACCCGGATCCCGGTCGAGCAGCTGGCCGCGGGCGACGAGTTCGTCGTCCGGCCCGGCGAGAAGCTGGCCACCGACGGCGTCGTGGTCACCGGCACCTCCGCCGTGGACGCCTCGCTGCTCACCGGCGAATCGGTGCCGGTCGAGGTCGGCCCCGGCGACGCCGTCGTCGGCGCCACCGTGAACGCCGGCGGCCGGCTGGTCGTCCGCGCCACCCGCGTCGGCGCCGACACCCAGCTGGCCCAGATGGCCCGCCTGGTGGAGGACGCGCAGAACGGCAAGGCCGCCGTGCAGCGGCTCGCCGACCGGGTGTCGGCCGTCTTCGTCCCGATCGTCATCGCCCTGGCGTTCGCCACGCTGGGCTTCTGGCTGGGCAACGGCGCGCCGGCCGAGGCGGCCTTCACCGCCGCCGTGGCGGTGCTGATCATCGCCTGCCCGTGCGCCCTGGGGCTGGCCACGCCGACCGCGCTGATGGTCGGCACCGGTCGCGGCGCCCAGCTGGGCATCCTCATCAAGGGCCCGGAGGTGCTCGAGAGCACCCGCCGGGTCGACACGGTCGTGCTCGACAAGACCGGCACGGTCACCACCGGCCGCATGAGCCTGGTCGACGTCGTCCCCGCCGCGGGCGAGGACGCCGCTGCGGTGCTGCGGGTGGCGGGTGCGCTGGAGGACGCCTCCGAGCACCCGATCGCACAGGCGGTCGCGGCCGGCGCCCGGGACCGGCTCGGCGACCTGCCCGCGGTGGAGGGGTTCGCCAGCGCCGAGGGGCGCGGGGTCTCCGGCGTCGTCGACGGGTCGGCCGTCGTCGTCGGCCGCCGGGCCTGGCTGGCCGAGGAGTGGGCGCTGGCGGCGCCGCAGGACCTGCTCGCCGCGGCCGCCGCCGCGGAGGAGCAGGGCCGGACGGCGGTGTGGGTCGGCCGGGACGGCGCCGTCCGCGGCGTCGTGGTCGTCGCCGACACCGTCAAGCCCACCTCCGCCGAGGCGATCACCCGCTTCCGCGAGCTGGGGCTGCGCCCGGTGCTGCTCACCGGCGACAACGCCCGCGCCGCCGCCGCGGTGGCCGCCGAGGTCGGCATCGACCCCGGCGACGTGATCGCCGAGGTGCTGCCGGCCGACAAGGTGGACGTCGTCCGCCGGCTCCAGGCCGAGGGCCGGGTCGTCGCGATGGTCGGGGACGGGGTCAACGACGCCGCCGCCCTCGCCCAGGCCGACCTCGGCCTGAGCATGGGCACCGGCTCGGACGTGGCCATCGAGGCCTCCGACCTGACCCTGGTGCGCGGGGACCTCCGGGCCGCCGCGGACGCGATCCGGCTCTCCCGGCGCACGCTGGCCACCATCAAGGGCAACCTGTTCTGGGCCTTCGCCTACAACGTCGCCGCCCTGCCGCTGGCCGCCGCCGGCCTGCTCAACCCGATGATCGCCGGCGCCGCGATGGCCTTCTCCTCGGTCTTCGTGGTGAGCAACAGCCTGCGGCTGCGCCGGTTCACGACCCTCGCCCGCTCCTGACCCGGGAGGGTCCGGGGGGCCGCGTCCGGGCTCACCCGCGCGTCGCCGTCCGGTCGGCCGCGGCGCGGGTCCCGCGGGCGGCGGCCGCCCCGGATCGCGGGGCACCGCCTGCCTCGGCTCCCGCTCCCCCGTCGCCCCCCGGCGCGGCGGCGGGGGCGGGGGCCCGGCTCGTGTCGCCGGTCAGCGCCTGCAGCAGCTGCTCGGTGCGCTCCCGGGTGACCCGCCACCGGCGCGTGTTGTCGTGCACCAGCTCGGCGGACTCGCAGCACAGGTCGGCGGCCCGAGCGACGACCTCGGCCGCGGCGTACAGCCGGCGGGGTGTCACCCGGGGTCCGGCCAGGTCGGCACGCAGCGCGGCGGGGGTGAGCTCGACGTGCTCGAGCATGTCGGCGGCGCGGGCCAGCAGGGTCGCGACCAGCGACTGCATGTGCGCGGCCAGCCAGTCGTTGCTGATGATCCGGTGCCGCTCGCCCATCACGTCGGCCATCCCGTCGAACCGCAGCATGGACGCGGCCATCTGCCACGAGGCCGCCATCGCGTCCGCCAGCCACTCGCCGCAGCCGGCGAAGGTCCCGGCCAGGGCGCGCAGCTCCCCGATCACCGCGGTGATCTCGGGCGGGCGGCCCTCCCCCTCCAGGAAGAGCACGCCGTCGAGGGCGGTCGCGGCCTCGCTGTTGAGGTCCTCGGCGCCCTCGAACGGGCTCACCCCCCGGTGCCCGGAGACCTCGACGGTGGCCCAGCGATCGGCCAGCGCCAGCAGGGTCCGGGCGTGCCGCTGCAGCCGCAGCGCGCTCTCCAGCGGGGCGGAGGCGTAGAAGCGCTCGTGCTGCTCGTGGGAGCGGGCCAGGTTCAGGACCGCCTCCAGCAGCGGCTCGGAGCCGGCAGGGGCACTCACCGGAGCGCCCCCGCCGGCTCCGGGTGCCCGGTCGCGGGTCCACCGGCGCAGGGGCGGACGAACGTGCGCAGGAGGATTGCTCGCCGGTCCGCGCGCGGAGGAGTGGCCATGCGCCACGGTGCGCCGACCCAGCGGCCGGGGGTCAGGGCCGTTCGGTCCGGGGCCGCGAGCAGGAAGACACCGCCCTGGCCGCACGAGCCGACCACTCCGCCGGTCGCCGGACCCCGGGAGATGCCGGCGCTCCGCCGGGCACTGGCTGCTGCTGCGCGGTGGCCGGCACGGTGCTGCCGTGACCGGCGGCGGTGGAGGTGCAGGGGGAATCGGCGGGACGGGCCGGGAAGCCCGTCCCGCCGATCCGGGTCAGCCGCCGAGCTCGGTGAGCAGCTGCTGCATCTGGGCGATCTCCGCGGTCTGCGCATCCCGGATGGCCTCGGCGAGCGCGCCGACGTCCGGGTCCCGGCCGTCGGCGATCACGGTCTCGGCCATCCGCACCGCACCGACGTGGTGCTCGATCATCTGCTCCAGGAACAGCCGGTCGAACTCGCCACCGGTGGCGGTCATCAGCGCGTGCATGTCCTGCCCGGACATCGTCCCGCCCATGCCGCTGCCCGTGTCGCCGCTGCCCGTGTCACCGTCCGGGCCGTCCATCCCGCCGTCCACGTGACCCATGCCGACGTCCCACTCGTCGAGCCAGCCGGACATCTGCTCGATCTCCGGCTGCTGGGCTGCCTCGATGCGGGCGGCGAGGTCGCGGACGCGGGGGTCCTCGGCCTGGTCCTCGGCCAGCCGGGCCATCTGGATGGCCTGCTGGTGGTGCGGGATCATGTCGCGGACGAAGGCGACGTCCGTGTCGTCGACGGTGCTCCCCGCACCGTCCGAGGCGTCGCTGCTGCCCATCATCGGGCCGTCGTGCACGGCGTCGGGGGCGTCGTCGCCGCAGCCGGCGAGCAGCAGGGTGCCGGCGACGAGGGCGGCGGCCAGGCCGCCGAGGCGTGCGGTGGTGCGGGTCATGGTCGTGCGTCTCCTGACTGGGGTCGATCGAGGGCGTGCGCGCACCGCCGCCGGGGCCGGCGGATGCCGGGGCGGGGCGGTCGGGCGGTCGGCCTAGATCCGCAGGAGGCAGAGCGCGGAGAGATCCGGGGGGCGCGGCGGCGGCGGTGACCCGGACCGCGAGCGGGCGGACGCCGGCGCGGGTGAGGCCAGGCGCACCAGGTGCGGTGCCACGACGGCGAGCAGGACGGCGAGCCCGGCGGCGAGCACCGCCAGGCACAGCGTCCAGAGGTGGCCGGCGGACTCGGGCGGCGCCCACGGGTGCCGCCCGGGCGGTGCGTGCGGGGCCGACTCGAGGACGCCGTGACCGGCCAGGGCATGAGCACTCACCGGCAGGGCCGCGGTGACGACGAGCCCGGCGGAGGCCACCTCGCCGTGGGCGGCCGCGGAGAGGTCGGCTGCCGCGTGCGCCGCGTGGCCGTCGGCGGCCGCGGTGCACTGCAGGCCGTGCACGGCGAAGACGGCGGCCAGCACCAGCAGCGCCGTCCACGGTCGGGGCACGACCACCTCCTCCTCCCTGACGGTACGACGGGCTCACCGGTGCGCCGGGGAGGCCGTCGTCCCACCCGTCAGCCCGAGGCCGGCTCCGGCGCAGGGCCGGCGGCCCAGCGGGAGGTCAGGTCATCCGGCGGGGGTGTTCCGGTGGGGGTCCGCCAGCATCGCCGATCGCCGCCGGTACTCCTCCTCGTCGATCTCCCCGCGGGCGAACCGCTCGTCGAGCAGCTGCTGCGCCGTGGGCCGCACGGGAGCGGCACCGGCGTCCGACGGCCGGTTCAGCGACCGGAGGAGCAGGACGCCGCCGAGGATGAGCAGGCCCAGGAACAGGACGGTGCTCACCGACATCACCACCCAACCCCAGGCGCTGAGGTCGTGGCCGGTCCAGAACATCATCGAAGGTCACACCCCTGAGTGGAGGGAGGGCGCATCGCCCTCCGCGCCCCACGGTGGTCCGCCCCCGGACCCGGCCGAGGGGGCCGGAGGTCCCCGGCCGCAGAGACCTTCCGCCCGTCCGGTGCGGGAGTCGACCGGCGCCCGACCTGAGGCCGGCCGGCCCGGGACGAGGACCCTTCCCGGTGGCGGTCGGCCGGATGTCCCTCACCGCGTCGCGGGTGGCGCGGCGGACGGCGGCCAGCGTGAGCACGACGGCGGCGAAGGTCAGCGGCCAGCCCAGCAGCAGCTTGCTGACGGCGAGCAGGCCCGGCAGGTCCTCGCGGTACAGGACCGCCTGCACCCCGGCGCGGACGGCGAACAGGCCCGCCCAGCCGAAGGTGGCCACGACGAACAGCCGGCGCAGGCGCGGGTCGTCGCGCCAGTCGCGGCGCCGGTGGAGCAGGCCGTAGAGAGTGCCGACCAGGGGGTGACCGAGCACGGCCGAGCCGGCGAAGACGGCCCCGTAGGCGGCGTCGACGAGGATGCCGGGCAGGAAGAACCCGCGCGCCTCGCCGGAGGTGGCGGCGAACAGCACGGCGACGGTGAGCCCGGCCAACCCGCCGAGGGCCTGGCGCAGCGTCTCCCTGCCGGCCAGCCGCAGGACGACGATGCCCAGGGCGGTCGCGGCGGCGGCGCCGCTCGCCGCGGCCAGGGCGGCCGGCCGAGTGCTCTGCGCACTCGCCGCGGCGTGCACCGCGACGAACACCAGCGACGGCAGGCCGCCGTCGACGAGCCCGCGGATGCCGCCGAACCAGGCGAGCACGGAGGGGTCGCCGGTGGCGGCGGCGGCCGGCCGGTCCGGTGGGCCGGCGGGCGGGGCCGTCCCGCGGCGGGCGGGGGTCTCGGTGCGGCTCATCGCTGCCTTCTCTCCTGCCGGGGGCGTGCTGGTGGGACCTCCCCACGGTGGTCGGGGTGCCTGTCGCGACGCTGTCGGTCCGCTTGCCCCTGCTGGGGCCGTCAGGCGCCGGCCCGGCTCATCCGCGCGGGTCCGGCCGCGATCGCCGGTGCCAGCAGGCTGATCGCGCCGCGCACGGCCAGCGGGAGCGCGGGGAGGTGGGCCCAGTCGATGCCGCCGAACGGCGGCCGCGGGTCGTAGTCCAGCGCCTGCTGCACCCGACGGGCGGTGGCCTCGTCGGTCAGGCGGGCGACCAGGTGCAGCGCCCAGTCGATGCCGGCCGACACCCCGGCGGACGTGGTGACGTCGCCGTCCTCGACCCACCGCTGCCGGCGGTAGGTGGCCCCGAGCCGCTCCAGCACCCCGGCGAAGAACCAGTTGGTGGTGGCCTGGCGGCCGGTCAGCAGGCCGACCGCGCCGAGGATGAGCGAACCGGTGCAGACCGAGCCCACCACCTCGGCCGAGGCGGCCGCGCCGCGCACGTAGGCGCGCACCCCGGGGTCCCTCATGGCGCGGATGGTGCCGACCCGTCCACCGGGGACGACGAGCACGTCGGGGTGCGGCACCTCGGCGAAGGCCCGATCGGCCACCAGGGAGAGGGGCAGATCGGTGGTCATCGGCCCGGTGTGGGCACCGACGACCACGGCGCGGTACTGCGGGGTGAAGCGCTCCAGCTCGGTGAGCACCTGCAGCGGTCCCACCAGGTCCAGGGCGGTCAGCCCCGGGTAGAGGACGACGGCGATGGTCTTCTCGCCGGATCCGTCGGTGGTCACGGCGCTCACCTCTGCTGTGCCGGGTGGTCGGTGCGGGTGCGCCGGCGCGGGGTGCGGAGCAGCCCGGCCAGGTCGGGATCACCGCGGTCCGGCCCGAGGGGCCCGAACGGCGGCTCCGGGTCGTACTCGATGAACAGCTGGGCGAGCTGGGCGGCCGAGCGGTTCCTCAGCCGGGCCAGCAGGGCCAGCATCGCGTCGATGCCCGCCGTGCCACCGGCGGCGGTGAGGAACCGGCCGTCCTCGACCCACCGCTCGGGCGCCCAGGTCGCGCCGCAGCTCTCCAACTGCTCGGCGTGGGCCCAGTGGGCGGCCGCGCGCCGACCCTGCAGGAGGCCGGCGGCGGCGAGGACCAGCGCGCCGCTGCCGATCGCGCCGACCAGCTGCGCGGTCGACGCCGCGGAGCGGACGTAGCCGACCAGCGCGTCGTCGGCCATCGCCGCGACGGTGCCCGACCCGCCGCCGGGCACGATCACCGCGAACGGCGCGGGCACGTCGGCGAACGTCGCGGCCGGGACCACGTGCAGCGCGGTGTCGGTGGGCAGCCGGTCGGCGCGCTCGCCGACGACGACGGTGCGGTACGCGGTGCCGGTCAGGTTGCGCAGCACGGTGAGCGGCCCGACCAGGTCCAGCGGCGTCACGCCGGGGTACACCGGGAAGGCCAGCAGCTGCTCCTGCCGGCGCCGGGCGCGGACGGTCATGCCGTCGCCCCGGCGGTCACGGTGAAGTCGAACATCATCCCGCTGTGCATGTGCTCGGGGATGTGGCAGTGGGCCATCCACGTGCCCTCGTGGGTGACGTCGAGCAGGAGGTCGACGGTCTGCCCGGTGGGGATGAGCACGGTGTCCTTCCACACCAGGTCGGGTTCGGTCGCCCCGTCGCGGGCCAGCACCAGGAACCGCCCGGCGCCGTGGACGTGGAACGGGTGGTGCATCGGGTGGTCGGAGTACCGCTCGTTGACCACCCGGATCTTCACCCGGTCGCCGACGGTGAAGCGCCAGCCGGCCGGGGGTGCGTTCCGGCCGGCGGTGCGGTCCAGCAGCCGCCAGTGCATGGTGGCCGAGGTCATCGCCCGGTTCATCTCGACCATGTGGTCGTCCCACTCGATCCCGTCACCGGCGTCGCCCTGCATGCCTCCCGTGCCGTGGTCCGTGCCGTGGTCCGTGCCGTGGTCCATGCCGTGGTCCGTGCCGTGGTCCGTGCCGTGGTCCATGTCCATCTCCGCGACGATCGCGAGGACCTTGTCCGGCGGGGCGGCCAGCCACCGGTCGAGCTGCCGGCGCTCGGCGGCCAGCTCCGGGGCGGACCGCAGCCGCTCGAACTCCCGCCGCAGCGGCGGCCGTGCGACCTCGTCGGTGACGGTGATCGCGGCCAGCCGGTGGACGTGGTCGGGGGTGCGGTGCTCCAGTGCGTACTCGCCGGGCCGGTCGACGAGCACGTCGACCACGGCCCGCTCGGACGGCGCGAGGACCACGTCGTCGACGAACCGCTCGTGCTCCACCCGACCGTTGTCGCCACCGACCAGCTTCATCCGCGCCCCGGGCAGGGCCACCCGGAACACCCGGCTGTTGGCGGTGTTGACCAGCCACAGCCGCAGCACCTCGCCGGTCCGCGCGGTCAGCGCCAGGTCGGTCTCGCCCGCGACGAGGAAGGTGTTCCCGTAGCGGCCCATCGCCGCGTGGTCGGTCTCGGTGCGGCTGAACGGGGCGATCGCGCCGTCCTCGAGCAGCACGTCGTCGAGGGTGAGCACGACGTCGCGGTGGGCAGGGGGCCAGTAGTCCGGCTCGGCCGGGTCGACCAGGATCGTGCCGTAGAGGCCCATCTCCTGGGCGTAGTCCTCGCGGACGTGCGGGTGGTACCAGAACAGCCCGGCGTCGACGAAGGGCAGGCGGTAGGTGAACTCGCCGCCGGGCGGGACGGGCGCCTGGGTCTGCTGCGGCACGCCGTCGTAGCGGTTGTCCAGCCGCAGGCCGTGCCAGTGCACCGTCGTCTCCAGGTCGGTGTCGTTGGTGACGTGCACGACGACCTGCGACCCCTGCCGCACGCGGAGCGCCGGTCCGGGGACCGAACCGTCGTAGGCCAGCATCCGCACCGTCGTCCCGGCCAGTTGCTTGGCGACCGGGGCGAGGCGCAGCCGCAGCTCGTCGCCGTCGGCGAGGTCGAGGGCCTGCGGGCGGGTCGCCCCGGGCAGGCCGGTGGTGTCGGTGGGGAAGAAGGTGGTCACGGGAGGTCCTCCTGTTCGTGTGGGGCCCAGGTGCGGGGAGCCGTCGACGGCCGGGGTGACCGCGTGGCCGGCGGCGGTGACGGCCGCGGTGACCGCAGCGGGATCGGCGGGCCCGGTCACCTGCACGGTCCGGGCGGCCAGGTCGGCCCGGAGGGTCCGCACGCCGGGGACGTCGCTGATCGAGGCGCTGACCGTCCGCACGTCCCGCCGTGCGGTCATCGTCGGCACGTGCACCGTGATCATGGCGTCTCCCCCGGGGCGGGTGGGCTGGTACCACGGTGGCGGGGCGCGCTGTCCGGACGCTGTCCACCCGCTGACCGCGCCCCCCTGCGACGGGGCACGAGTCCGTTGTGCGGGTCCTGCTCGCGGCCGACAATCGGCGCCTCGCCAGACGGACCTGTTCCGGGGAGGGCGCCGCATGGAGATCCGCGTCCTGGGGCCGGTCGAGGTGGTCGTCGACGGCCGGGCCCGCTCGGTGCCCGGGGCCGGGGAGCGGGAGCTGCTGGCGCTGCTGGCGCTGTCGGCCGGTCGGCTGGTCGCCGTCCCGGCCCTGGTCGACGCCCTCTGGGGCGAGGCGCTGCCCGCGAACCCGGGCAACGCGCTGCAGGTGCGGGTGTCCAAGCTGCGCCGGGTGCTGGCCGCCGCCGGGGCGCCGAGCGCGGTCGTCGTCACCCGCCCGCCCGGCTACCTGCTCGACGTCGCCCGCGACAGGGTCGACGCGCTGCGTCTCACCGACGAGGTGACCGCGGCCCGCACCACCGCCGGCACCGATCCGGCCGCGGCCGGCCGGCGGTACCGGGGAGCGCTGGCCGCCTGGCGCGGCCCGGCGCTGGCCGAGTTCGCCGGAGCCGCCTGGGCCCGGGGCGAGGCGGCCCGGCTGAGCGAGCTCCACCTGGCCGCCCGCGAGGAGCTGGTCGACCTGGAGCTCGCCGCCGGCCGGCACACCGAGGTCCTCGGCGAGCTCGAGGAGCTCACCGCCGCCCACCCGCTGCGCGAGCGGCTGCACGCCCGCCTCATGCTGGCGCTCTACCGAGCCGGCCGGCAGGCCGATGCGCTGGCCGTCTACCGGCGGGCCCGCGACGTCCTGGATGCCGAACTCGGCCTCGCGCCCGGCGCGGAGCTGCGCGAGCTGCAGGAAGCGATCCTCCAGCAGCGCCCCGACCTGCAGGCTCCCCCACGGGCACCGACCGTCCCCGGGATGTCTGCTCCGGCACCGTCGGCGTCACCACCGCCGACGCGCCGGTTGCCGCCACGCCTGACGTCGTTCCTCGGCCGGGAGGCGGACCTGGACCGTGTGGGCGAGCTGCTGCGGGCGGCGCGGCTGGTCACCGTCACCGGTCCCGGCGGGGTGGGCAAGACCAGCCTCGCCCTGGAGGCGGCCCGCACCGCCGCGGCACGGTTCCGCGACGGAGTCGGCTTCGCCCGGCTGGCCGGCGTCACCGACCCCGGTCAGGTGCCCTCGGCGGTGCTCGCCGCGCTGGAGCTGCCGGATGTGGCGACCGCGACCGCCGAGGACCGGTTGCTCGGCCACCTCGGCGACCGCGCGGTGCTGCTGGTGCTGGACAACTGCGAGCACCTCGCCGACGCGTGCGCCCTGCTGGCCGAGCGGCTGATGGAGTCCTGCCCCGGCGTGCGGATGCTGGCCACCGGCCGCGAGCCGCTGGCCGCCCGCGGCGAGGTCCAGTACGCGATCGACCCGCTGCCGGTCCCGCCGACGACCGCCGACCCGGCCGAGCTGACCGCCGGCGTGGCCGCCCAGCTCTTCCTCGACCGGGCACGCGGCGCACTGCCGGACTTCGCCGTCCGCGACGAGGTCGACGCCGCGGCCGTCGCCGACATCTGCCGGCACCTCGACGGCATGCCGCTGGCCCTGGAGCTGGCCGCCGCCCGGGTCGCGGCGCTACCCGTCAGGGAACTCGCCAGGCGGATGAGCGAGCGGTTCGCCCTGCTCACGACGGGTCCGCGCACCGCGGAGGCACGGCAGCGGACCCTGCGCGCCACCGTCGACTGGAGCCACCAGCTCCTCACCGACCCGGAACGGGTGCTCCTGCGACGGCTGTCGGTGTTCCGCGGGAGCTGGACCCTCGAGGCGATGCAGGCCGTCGCCGGCGGGCGACCGCTGGAACCGTCCGCGCTGGTGGACCTGCTCGGCCGGCTCGTCGACCGGTCCCTGGTCGTGGTCGACCGCGCCGTTCCTGCACGGGACGCCGGACCGCGCTACCACCTGCTGGAGACCATCCGCGAGTACGCCGCCGAGCGGCTGACCGAGTCCGGCGAGGCCGACCGGGTGGCCCGCGCGCACGTCGTTCACCTCACCCACCTGGCCGAGCGGGCCGAGGCCGAGCTGCGCGGCGACGGGCAGGCCCGGTGGCTGCCACGGCTGGCACTCGAGCGCGACGACGTCGACGCCGCGCTGACCTGGTGCACCGCGCACGCCGGGGAGGAGCCGGACGCCGGTCTGCGGCTGGTCGCCCCGCTGGGCTGGTACTGGTACTTCGCGAGCCGACCCGACGGCGGCCCGCGGGTCGCTGCGGTGCTCGATGCGGCCCCGACCGGCTCCCCGGCGGCGCGGGCGCGGGCGCTGCAGGCCCTGGCCGTCGCGGGCCGGCCCGGCGCCTGCATCGTGCACCCCAACGCCCGGTGCGCTGCCGCCGCCGCGCGGAGCCGGGCGCTGTTCGCCGAGCTCGGCGAGGAGTTCCGCACCGCGCTGTCGGGCACCCTGCTCGCCGTCGAGGCCATCGGCAGCGACGACCCGGCCGCGGCGTTCGCGCTGCTCGAGCAGGCGGACCGGCAGTTCGCCCGGGACGGCGACGCCTGGTGCGCGGCGCTGGCGGACTTCGTCCGGCTGGAGCTGCACGCCGGCTCCGGCGACCTGACCGCGGCCACCACCGTCGGGCACCGGGCGCTGCTGGCCTTCCGGGAGCTCGGCGACCGGTGGGGGGTGTCGGCCATCCAGTTCCACCTCGGCATGGCCCTCCACCGCGCCGGTCGGCTCGAGGAGGCGCTGGCCATGTACGAGGGTGCGCTGGCCGGCGTCCGCGACGTCGGCCCCGCGAACACCGTCCAGTACGCCCTGGCCGGTGCCGGGCACGTCACCCTGCTGCTCGGCGATCCCGACCGGGCCGCCGCGCTGTTGGCCGAGTCCCACGAGGTCGCCCACCGGCTCGGCGCGGACGGCAACCCCCGCGCCGCCGTCGGGGAGGGTCTGCTGGCCCGCGAGCGCGGCGACCTGGCGGCCGCGCGGGAGCGGTTCACGGCCGCGCAGCAGCTGCTGGCCGGGCTGGACGAGCCGGAGTGGACCGCCGCAGCCCTGGTCGGCCTGGGGCACGTCGCCGAGGCCGGCGGCGACCTCGACAGCGCCGCGCTCTCCCACGGCCGGGCGTGGCAGACCGCCCCGGGGCACGCCGCCGCGCTGGAGGGGCTGGCCTGCGTGGCCGCCGCCAGGGGGGATGACGCCGCCGCGGCGCGGTTCCTCGGCGCGGCGCAGGTCTGGCGGGAGCGGCGGCACCGGCCGGCCGACCGGCTGCAACGCGCCGACGCCGACCGGGCCGAGCGCTCCGCCCGCTGGAGGCTGGGCGACGCCGGGTTCGAGGAGGAGCGCCGCGCGGGCGCGGCCCGGCCGACCACGGTCCTCGACGAGGCGGACCTCGTCCCGGCGCGGCGCTGAGCGGGCCGGCGATGACCACGACCGGACCGCTGCACGAGGAGACCATCCGGACGCCGGACCAGCGGATCCGGGTCTTCGTCAGCTCCACCCTCGGTGAGCTCGCCGACGAGCGGCGCGCGGTGCGCGCCGCGATCGAACGGCTGCACCTGGCGCCGGTGATGTTCGAGCTCGGCGCCCGCCCGCACCCACCGCGCGAGCTGTACCGGGCCTACCTCCGGCAGTCCCACGTGTTCCTCGGCGTCTACCACCAGCGCTACGGCTGGGTGGCGCCCGGAGAGGCGATCTCGGGCCTGGAGGACGAGTTCCGGCTCAGCGAGGGCATGCCCCGGTTGCTCTACCTCAAGCGCCCGGCGCGGGCGGTCGAGCCGCGGCTGCAGGCCATGCTCGACGAGGTCGGCGAGCACGGCAGCGCCTCCTACCGGCACTTCACCGACCCCGCCGAGCTCGCCGCCCTCGTGGAGGACGACCTCGCCGCCCTGCTCAGCGAGCGGTTCATGGCACCGGCCGCACGCGCCGCCGAGCTCCCCGGCGAGCAGCGGCCCCGGCCCGCTGCGATGCCGGTGCCGCTGACGGCGACCGTGGGCCGGGAGGCCGACATCGCCGCTGTCGCCGACCTGCTCGGCGGCGACGTGCGGCTGGTGACGCTCACCGGACCGGGCGGGGTCGGCAAGACCCGGCTGGCCCTGGAGGTGGCCCGCGTGGTGGGCGGGCGCTTCCCCGACGGGGTCGCCTTCGTGCCGCTGGAGGACGTCCCCTCGCCCGACCTGGTGCTGCCGGCCCTCGCCGCCGCGCTCCGCGTGCCCGAGGCCGGCACCCGCCCGCTGCTGGACCGGCTGGTCGACGCGCTGACCGGCCGCCGGTCGCTGGTGGTGGCCGACAACATGGAGCACCTGCGTGCCGCCGGGCCGGACCTGGCCGCCCTGCTCGGCCGCTGCCCGCGGCTGGCGCTGCTGGTCACCAGCCGGCAGGCGCTGCGGCTGCGTGGCGAACGGGAGCACCCCGTGCCGCCCCTGCCCGTCCCCGACGGGGACGCGGAGGTCGACACCCCGGCGGCCGTACGGCTGTTCGTCGAGCGGGCGGCCGACGTCCGCCCAGGCTTCGCGCTCACCGAGGACAACCGCGCTGCGGTCGCCGGGATCGTGCGGCTGCTGGACGGGCTGCCGCTGGCCATCGAGCTGGCCGCGGCCCGGTCCCGGCTGTTCTCCCCCGCTGCACTGGCCGACCGGCTGACCGAGCGGCTGGACGTGCTGGGAGGCGGGGCCGACGACCTCCCGGCCCGTCAGCGAACGCTGCGGGCCACCCTGGACTGGAGCTGCCGGCTGCTCACCCCCGCCGAGCAGGCGCTGTTCGCACGGATGAGCGTGTTCGCCGGCACGGCGACCCTGGAGGCGGTCGAGGCCGTCTGCGGTGACGACACGGTCCGGGACGTCGTCGACGGGGTCTCCTCGTTGCTGGAGAAGAACCTGCTGGGCGCCGATGCGACCGACGACCCGCGGGTGGGCATGCTGCACGTCGTCCGCGCCTACGCTGTCGACCTGCTCGGCGAGCGCGGGGAGGCCGAGCGCCTGCGCGACCGGCACGCCCGCTGGTACGCCGACCTGATCGAGCCCGCCGACGTCCTCGACCACGACGACGCGCCCCGGCACTGGTCGCTGCTGCAGCGGGAGGCCGACAACCTGCTCGCCGCCGCCCGGTGGGCGGCGGCCCGCGGGAACGTCGGGGTCCTCGCCGCCCTCGCCCGGCGCCTGTGGCCGTGGCTGAGCTACACCGGCCGGGTCGGTGAGCTGCGGAACGCGGTGCCTGCCGCGAGCGACGCCGCCGAGGACGACCTCGAGGGGCGCGAGCGGGCGTTCCTGCACCACCTGGCCGCCTGCTACGCGCAGACGCAGACCGGCGACCACGCCGCCGCGCTGGCCTCCGCCGAGCGTGCCCTCCGCCTGGCCGGGGACACCTCGGACCGGGAAACAGCGCTGCTGGCCTCCGCGGTGCGACTGCTGCGCGGCGCCCTGCGCCTGTACCTCGGCCGGACCTCCGGGGTCGCCGACGACCTCGACGCGGCCCTGGCCACGGCCCGCCGGGAGGGCAACGCCTGGCTGCTGGGCCACGCGACCCTGCACCGCGGCGTCTGGCGATCGCTGACCGGCGACACCCCGGGGGCACGGGCCGACCTCGACGAGGCCGCCGCGGTCGCCACCGCGATGGGCCACGACGTCCTCCTCGCCCAGGCGGTCGGGCACCTGGCCGCCCTCGACCTGCTCGCCGGTGACCTCGCTGCGTCCCTGGGCCGCCTGCACGAGCAGATCGAGCACCTGCGGCGGGCCGGGAACCTGGAAGGCCTGGCCACCGCCCTCGACACGACCGCCGCGCTGGCGGCGCAGCAGGCCCGGTGGGCGGTAGCGGCCCGGGCCGCGACCGCCGCCGCGGCACTGCGCCGGCGCATCGGGTTGCCCGCCCGGCCGCTGACCCGGGACCTCCACGACGCCGCCGTGGCCGCCACCCTGCACCGCCTCGGCGACCGGGAACCGGCGATCCGGGCGGCGGCGACCGCCGCCGACCCGTGGGCGGTCGTCGACGAGGCGCTGACCGAACTCGGCGAGGACCCGGACGTCCGCCGCGATGGCTGACCGGGGTCTCGAAGCTGACGGACTGACGGCGAACCGGGTGAACCGGTGGTCCGCCGTGGCCGGGCCCCGGTACGGCCGGCCCCCGGTGGCGGCGCGGCGCGGCGCCGTCCGCGACGATCGACCCGGCCGCCCGGGGTCCCGTGGGGACGTCGGAGCCGCGACCCCCACCCGGATGCCGGAGGAGCCCTCGTGACCACCACCGCCCGCGACACCGCCCCCGGCCCGCCGGCAGCCCGGCAGCGGGTGATCGGGATGCTCGGCGGGATGAGCTGGGAGTCGACCGCCGAGTACTACCGGCTCGCCAACGAGCTCGTGCGCGACCGGCTCGGCGGTCTGCACTCCGCCCGGCTGGTCCTCAGCTCGGTGGACTTCGCCGAGGTCGAGCAGCTCCAGGTCGCCGGGGACTGGGACCGCGCCGGGCGGCTGCTGGCCGGGGAGGCGACCCGGCTGGAGGCGGCGGGCGCCGAGCTGCTGGTGCTGTGCACCAACACCATGCACCGGGTGGCCGACCAGGTGCAGGCGGCCGTGGGCATCCCGCTGCTGCACCTGGCCGACGCCACCGCTGCCGCCGTGCACGCCGCCTCGCTGTCCACGGTGGGGCTGCTCGGCACGGCCTTCACCATGGAGCAGGCGTTCTACCGCGACCGGCTCACCCGGCACGGCCTGCGGGTCCTGGTGCCCGGTGCCGACGACCGGGCCGCGGTGCACCGGGTCGTCTACGAGGAGCTCTGCCTCGGGATCGTTCGGGAGGAGTCCCGCCGGGTGTACCGGCAGGTCATCGACCGGCTCGTCGCGGCCGGGGCCGAGGGCGTGGTCCTCGGCTGCACCGAGATCGAGCTGCTGGTCGGCGCCGGGGACAGCCCCGTCCCGGTCTTCCCCACCACCCGGCTGCACGTCGAGGCCGCGGTCGCCGCCGCGCTCGACGGCGTGCCGGTGGGCTGAGCGGCGGCCCCGGTGGCACCCACCCGACCCGACCTGCTGGGCAGCGCGCTGCCCCTCGTCGCCGCCCCCATGGCGGGCGGCCCGACCACCCCCGGCCTGGCCGCAGCGGTCGCCGCGGCCGGCGCGTTCCCGTTCCTGGCCGGCGGCTACCAGACCCCCGAGGCCCTGGCCGCCGACATCGCGGCGGTGCGCGGGACGGGCGCGGCGTTCGGCGTGAACCTGTTCGTCCCCACGCCCTGCCCGGTCGACGCGGAGGAGTACCGCCGGTACGCCCGGGAGCTGCAGCCCGAGGCCGACCGCCACGGCCTGGACCTGTCCGCGGTCCCGCCGACGGAGGACGACGACCGGTGGCGGGGCAAGCTGGACCTGCTGCTCGCCGACCCGGTGCCGGTCGTGTCGGTGACCTTCGGGCTGCCCCGGCCGGCGGAGCTCGCGGCCCTGCGCCGGGCCGGGAGCCGGGTCCTGGTGACGGTGACGACCGTCGGCGAGGCCCGGGCGGCCGCCGAGGCCGGCGCCGACGGCCTGGTCGTGCAGGGCAGCGACGCCGGCGGCCACAGCGGCACCCACGACCCCCTGCGGCCCATCACGCCGGCTCCGACCGGGGAGCTCACCCGCGCCGTCCTCGCGGCGACCGCGCTGCCGGTCGTGGCCACCGGCGGCGTCGACGGCCCGCGGGCCGCCGCGGCGCTGCTGGCCGCGGGGGCGTCGGCCGTCGCCGTCGGCACGCTGCTGCTGCGCACCGACGAGAGCGGTGCCTCCCGGACCCACAAGGACGCCCTCGCCGACCCGGCCTTCCCCGGCACCGTG
This sequence comes from Geodermatophilus sp. SYSU D00758, assembly GCF_054049955.1. Lineage (NCBI taxonomy): Bacteria > Bacillati > Actinomycetota > Actinomycetes > Geodermatophilales > Geodermatophilaceae > Geodermatophilus > Geodermatophilus sp. SYSU D00758. The sequence continues at coordinate 109,414 of NZ_JBJGYK010000003.1, read as the reverse complement.
GTCACCCGCGCCTTCACCGGCCGCCCTGCCCGCGCGCTGCGCAACCGGTTCACCGACCGCCACGACGCCTCCGCCCCGGCCGGCTACCCGGCGGTGCACCACCTGACCCGGGGCCTGCGCCGGGCCGCCGCCGCGGCCGGGGACCCCCACGGCCTGCACCTGTGGGCGGGCACCGGCCACCGCAGCGCCCCCACCGGGCCGGCGCGCGCCGTCGTCGAGTGGCTGGCCGCCGGCCTCTGAGCGCCGGGGACCGGAGGCGTCCGGGCGGTCGGCCGCGCGTCCGGTGGGTACGGAGCGGGGGCCGACCGCAGGGCCCGAGCAGCGGAGGAGGGCACCCGATGCCAGTGACGACGTCTCCTGACGGGGACGGCATGACCGGGTTCGTCGCCTACCCGATGGTCGAGGAGGGCGAGGCCACCGGGGTGGTCGCCGGCGTCTACGCGCGACTGCTGGAGTCGATGCCCTTCGTCCCCAGTCTGTTCAAGTCGCTGGCCCTGTGCCCGGGCTACCTGGTGCTCGCCGCGGAGCAGGCCACCGCGGTGCTGCCCGACCCGTCCTTCGCGGAGGCCGCAGGGGACCTGGTCTCCTCCGCGCGCGACGCGGCCAGGCCCCCGGTGGACGCCGAGGTCCGGGAGGCGCTGTCCGGCTTCACGGGCCCGCTCGGCCGCATGCTGCTCCTGGCCGCCGGTCTCCGGCTGGCGCTGGACGGGGACCTCGACGTCCCGCCGGCGCCCGGGCGCGCTCCCCGGGCGCGACCGGTCGAGCCACGGGACCCCGCGCCGTCGCCGGCCGATGCGCCGGCGGCGGCGCTGTACGGGGACATCCGCGCCGCCCTCGACACCCCGGTGGTCAACAGCGTCTGGCGCTCCCTGGCCGGGCGCGGGCTGCTCGAGGCCGCCTGGGACGTCCTCGGGCCGCAGGCCGGGGCCACCCGGCCGGCCGCCGACCGGCTCCAGGAACGAGCGCTCGCCCGCGCGCGGCAGGTGCCCTGGCAGGTGGCGGCCGGCCCCGCCGCCCTGACCGCGTCCGGCCTCGACGACGCCCGCCCCGGCATCGCCGCCGTCCTCGACGCCTACGTCACCACCCTGCCGCGCGTCCTGGTGCTCGTCGCCTCGAGCAGCGACGCCGCATGACACCCTCTCCCGGTCCGCGACGGTCCTCGGCGCCGTCGACCGCCGGCCCGGGTCACGACCTGCCGACCGGCTCCCGCTCGGCCCCCTCGCCCTCGTCGGGCTCGCGCTCCTTGCGGCGCAGCAGCCAGGCGGCCACGGCGAGCAGCAGCACCAGCACCCCGAGGACGCCGATCTCGGTCAGCCGGTCGTCGAACTGGGACCCGCGGCCGACGGCGTCCGCGGCCTCCACGGACAGCACCACGATCTCCTTGATCGAGGCGATCACCCCGATGACGAGGAACGGCTCGGCGACCAGCTCGCGCCTCTCGACCGTCGTCCGGACGGCGAACAGCAGCTCGACCACGATGAACACCAGCAGCAGCACGTCGAGCAGCTCGATGACCGGCGTGGTCGTGAACCCGGTGACCACGTCCCAGGTCGTGCGCCCGGCGAGGGCGAGCAGCAGCAGCCCGGTGACCACCAGCAGCAGCGCGATGCCGGCGTAGACCACGTTCTCCGCGACCTCGAGGGCGCGGGTGCCCACCCTCCCGAAGCCGGGGGGTGCCACGCGCTGCTCGGGGTCGGCGCGCCGTCGCTGGGTCACCCGGGCATGGTCCGCCCACCCGGCGGTGCGGACCTCCCGGCGGCAGCCCATCCCACCCGAAGGGGGCGGACGCCGGCGCGCCGGAGCGGACGGCGCCGGCACCGCGGGTGGTGACGCGGACCCACCCCGGCTTCACTGACCCCGACGCCCGTCCCCGCCGTCCGGGACCCACCGCGGCGCCGGCCACCGAGAGGAGAGGACCCGATGCCCGACTTCATCGGCGCAGTTGACCAGGGCACCACCAGCACCCGCTTCATGGTCTTCGACCACGACGGGCGCGAGGTGGCCCGCCACCAGCTCGAGCACCAGCAGCTCCTGCCGCGGTCGGGATGGGTGGAGCACGACCCGATCGAGGTCGCCGAGCGCACGGAGTCGGTCATCCGCACGGTGATGACCCGGATGGGGATCACCGCGGCGGACCTCGGCGCGGTCGGCATCGCCAACCAGCGCGAGACGACCGTCGTGTGGGACCGGCGCACCGGCCGCCCGCTCTACAACGCGATCGTCTGGCAGGACACCCGCACCGACCGGATCGCCAGCCGGCTGGAGCGCGAGGGCAAGGGCGAGGTCATCCGGCACCGCGCCGGGTTGCCCCCGGCCACCTACTTCGCCGGCGGGAAGGTCCAGTGGATCCTGGAGAACGTCGACGGGGTCCGGGCGCTGGCGGAGCGGGGCGACGCGCTGTTCGGCACCATCGAGACCTGGCTGCTGTGGAACCTCACCGGCGGGACCGACGGCGGCATCCACGTCACCGACGTGACCAACGCCAGCCGCACCATGCTGATGGACCTCGAGACCCTCGAGTGGGATGACGAGCTGCTGTCCTTCTTCGGCGTCCCACGGGCGATGCTGCCGACGATCCGCCCGTCGTCGGACCCGGGCGGCTACGGGACCACCCGTGCCGCCGGGCCCCTGGGCGGCGAGGTGCTGCTCTGCGCGGCGCTCGGCGACCAGCAGGCGGCGACCGTGGGCCAGGTCTGCTTCGACGTGGGCGAGGCCAAGAACACCTACGGCACCGGCAACTTCCTGCTCCTCAACACCGGCGGCGAGCTGGTGCGCTCCGAGGCCGGGCTGGTCAGCACGGTCTGCTACCGGTTCGGGGACCAGCCGGTCACCTACGCCCTCGAGGGCTCGATCGCGGTCACCGGCTCGGCGGTGCAGTGGCTGCGCGACCAGCTCGGCATCATCAGCGGGGCCGCGCAGAGCGAGTCGCTGGCCCGCCAGGTGCCCGACAACGGCGGCGTCTACTTCGTGCCCGCGTTCTCCGGGCTGTTCGCGCCGCACTGGCGCTCCGACGCCCGCGGCGCCATCGTGGGCCTGTCCCGGTTTAACAACAACGCCCACATCGCCCGGGCCACCCTCGAGGCGATCTGCTACCAGAGCCAGGACGTCGCTGAGGCGATGGAGGCCGACTCCGGGGTGCACCTGGACGTGCTGAAGGTCGACGGCGGGGTGACCGCCAACGAGCTGTGCATGCAGCTGCAGGCCGACATCCTCGGCGTCCCGGTCAGCCGCCCCGTGGTCGCCGAGACCACCGCGCTCGGCGCGGCGTACGCCGCCGGCCTGGCCTGCGGCTTCTGGTCGGGGACCGACGAGCTGCGGGCCAACTGGGCCGAGGACCGGCGCTGGGAGCCGCAGTGGGACGACGCCCGGCGCGCCGCCGGCCACGCCGGCTGGCGCAAGGCCGTGCAGCGCAGCCTGGACTGGGTCGAGGTGGATTGACCGGAGGGCACCGCGACCGGGCACGCGGGGACGATGGACCCGAGCACGCCGGGACCGAGCCCGCCGGTCGTGCGGCCGAGGGACGTGGAGACGAGGGACCCGTGAACGCAGCAGACCTGTCCGACGCCGCCCGCAGCGAGGCGCTGCGCCGCATGTCCGAGGAGGGCGAGCTGGACGTCCTGGTGGTCGGTGGCGGGGTGGTCGGGTCCGGCTGCGCCCTCGACGCCGCCACCCGCGGGCTGCGGGTCGGCATCGTCGAGGCCCGCGACTGGGCCAGCGGCACCTCCAGCCGCTCCAGCAAGCTGGTGCACGGCGGCCTGCGCTACCTCGAGATGCTCGACTTCGGGCTGGTGTTCGAGGCCCTGCGGGAGCGCGGCCTGCTGCTCGAGCGGCTGGCCGCGCACCTGGTCCGGCCGGTCACCTTCCTGTACCCGCTGCAGCACCGGATCTGGGAGCGGCCCTACGTGGGGGCCGGCATCGCGCTCTACGACGGGATGGCCTCGGCGTCGGGACGGCGGGCCGGCCTGCCGCGGCACCGCCACCTGACCCGGCGGGGCGCCCGCAAGCTGGCCCCGGCCCTCCGGCCCGACGCGCTGGTCGGGGCGATTCGCTACTCGGACGCCCAGATCGACGACGCCCGGCACACCATGGAGATCGTGCGGACGGCCGCCGCCTACGGCGCCCTGGCCGCCAACCGGGCGCGGGTGACCTCGTTCCTCAAGGAGGGCGAGCGCGTGGTGGGCGCGACGGTGACCGACGCCGACACCGGCCGCGAGCTGGAGGTCCGCGCGCGCCAGGTCATCAACGCCACCGGGGTCTGGACCGACGACACCCAGGCCATGGTGGGCGAGCGGGGGCAGATCCGGGTGCGGGCCAGCAAGGGCGTGCACCTCGTCGTCCCCCGCGACCGCGTCCACTCCTCCACCGGGCTCATCCTGCGCACCGACAAGAGCGTGCTGTTCGTCATCCCGTGGGGCCGGCACTGGATCGTGGGCACCACCGACACCCCGTGGGATCTGGACAAGGCGCACCCCGCGGCGACCGCGGCCGACATCGACTACGTGCTCACCGAGGTCAACCGGGTGCTCGCCGTCCCGCTGACGCGGGAGGACGTCGAGGGCGTGTACGCCGGGCTGCGGCCGCTGCTGTACGGGGAGTCGGACAGCACGTCGATGCTGTCCCGCGAGCACACCGTCGCGCACGCGGCCCCGGGGCTGGTCGTGGTCGCCGGCGGCAAGTACACGACCTACCGGGTCATGGCCGCGGACGCCGTCGACGAGGCGGTGCACGGGCTCGACCGGAACGTCGGGCCCTCGGTCACCGAGAACGTGCCCCTGCTCGGCGCGGTCGGGTGGCCGGCGCCGTGGAACCAGCGGCAGGCCCTCGCCCAGCGCTCGGGTGTGCACGTGGCCCGCGTCGAGCACCTGCTGCGCCGGTACGGGGCGCTGACCGGAGAGGTGCTGGCCCTCGTGGAGGCCGACCCGGAGCTCGCCCGGCCGCTGCCGGAGGCCGACGACTACCTGGGGGCCGAGGCCGTCTACGCCGCCCGCGCCGAGGGCGCCCGCCACCTCGACGACTTCCTCACCCGCCGGAGCCGCATCTCGATCGAGAGCTGGGACCGCGGCCTGGCGGCGGCACCGGTGGTGGCCGAGCTGATGGGCGACGTGCTGGGCTGGTCCCCGGAGCGGCGGGAACGGGAGGTGCGGCACTACCGGGAGCGGGTGGCCGCCGAGCGGGCCTCGCAGGCACTGCCCGACGACGAGTCCGCCGATGCCGCCCGGCTCGCCGCGAAGGAGATCACCCTCACCGCGTGACCGCGGGCGCGAGCGGCTCATGACCTGCAGCACAGGTGCCGTGACGAATCGAGCAGGCGCGCCGGGGCGATGTCGACTTGTGCTCCTCCGATGCTCCGAGCTTTGGCGAGTGGGCGCAAGGGAAGCGCTGGTGATCGCTCGGCGCGTCGGCGGATCCTGACGAACGCCGCACCGACGCGGTCCGACGTCACGAAGGGATCTGCCATGACCCGCACCCGCACCCTCGTCGCCCTCGCCTCGGCCCTGACCGCGCTGGGGGTGGCCGCTCCCGCCGTCGCGAACGCCGGGACCGGCTGCTCGGTCGACTGGGGGTCGCTGCCCGAGCAGGTGGCGACGCACACCTCCGCACCGGTCACCGGCCTGCGCAGCGGTGAGCACGCGTGCTTCGACCGGCTGGTGGTCGACCTCGGCGCCGGCACCGGGGACGTCGGCTACCGCATCGGCTATGTCGACCGCGTGGTCCAGGACGGCTCCGGCACGCCCGTCCCGCTGCGCGGGGCAGCCGACCTGCAGGTCGTCGTCCTGGCGCCGGCCCACGACGAGGACGGCGACGCGACCTACGACCCGCGCCGCGACGCCGTGGCGCTCGACGTCACCGGCTACGACACCTTCCGGCAGGTCGCCTGGGCCGGCTCGTTCGAGGGCCAGAGCACGATCGGCCTCGGCGTCCGGGCGCGGCTGCCGTTCCGGGCGTTCGTCCTCGACGGCCCCGGCGACGGGCAGCGCCTCGTCGTCGACGTGGCGCACCGCTGGTAGGACCCGGCGGCGGCCGGCCGGTCAGCCCTGCGGGCGGTCCGGCCGGCCCTCGGGCCGCGGGGGCTCGATGGCCCGCGGCGCACGGCGGAGGGTGTCGAGCAGTTCCTGCCCGGGGCGCTGCTCCACGAGCTCGGCGGGGGTGTCGGGGACGACGACGGCCGGGGCGTCCGGCTCGTCGAAGCTGCGCGGCAGCTTCTTCAGGTGCCGCGACATCGACCGGACCAGCAGGGCCGTGGCGATGAGCAGCACGAGGATGAGCGTCAGCCCCAGCGGGCCGGACTTGCCGACGTCCTCCGGCAGCTGCTCGGTGCCCTGGGCGACGACGTCCAGCACGGTCATCGGACTCCCACCTCACTGCGCACGCCGGCGAACAGGTCGTCCTCCGGGACGGGCGCGTCGACGACCGACCGGGCCAGCTCGTAGTCCTCGGTCGGCCACACCTCCTGCTGGACCTCCAGGGGGCAGGCGAACCACCGGCCCTGGGGGTCGATCTGCGTGGCGTGCGCGATGAGCGCCGCGTCGCGGACGGCGAAGTAGTCCGAGCAGTGCACCTTCGTCGTCACCCGGTGCGACAGGTCGCGGTCGGGGTCCCAGTTCTCCAGCCACTCGGCGTAGGGCGACTCCTTGCCGGAGGCCAGGATCGCCTCGTGCAGCGCTCGTGTGCGGGGAAGGGTGAAGCCCATGTGGTAGTAGAGCTTCAGCGGCTGCCAGGGCTCACCGAGCCGGGGGTAGCGGTCCGGGTCGCCGGCCGCCTCGAACGCGTGCACCGAGACCTCGTGGGTCTTGATGTGGTCGGGGTGCGGGTAGCCGCCGCGCTCGTCGTAGGTGGTGATCACGTGCGGCTTGAACCGGCGGATCAGCTCCACCAGCGGGGCCGCCGCCTCCTCGGTGGGCACGAGCGCGAAACATCCCTCCGGCAGCGGCGGCAGGGGGTCGCCCTCGGGCAGGCCCGAGTCGACGAACCCGAGGAACTCCTGCTCGACGCCGAGGATCTCCCGCGCCCGGGCCATCTCCTCGACCCGGATCTGCGGCAGCCGCTCCCGGACGTCGGGGCGGTCCAGCGCGGGGTTGAGCACCGAACCGCGCTCACCCCCGGTGCAGGTCGCCACCATGACGCGGACGCCCTCCGCGACGTACTTCGCCATCGTCGCGGCGCCCTTGCTCGACTCGTCGTCGGGGTGGGCGTGCACGGCGAGCAGGCGCAACGGGTCTGCTTCGGTCACCGGGACATCATCCCCCGCCCCGGGGACACCGCGCCGCCGTCGGCGGCCACGAACGGGTGGACGTGGCGCGGGTCACGCGCCGATCCGGTACCGTTCCGTCCGCACCGCGGGGCGGAGCGGAACACCGACCCAGCGAGAAGTGTTACGTTGACCGTTCTGAACGAGGCCGTCCCCCACCGTGGGGGGCGGCCACCGACATTTCAGGAGCAACCACCGTGTCCACCCCCACTGACGAGCAGCCCCAGGGCGTCTGGCTGACCCAGGAGGCCCACGACCGGCTGAAGGCCGAGCTCGACCAGCTGGTGGCGGGCCGTCCGGCCATGGCCGCCGAGATCAACGCCCGCCGCGAGGAGGGCGACCTCCGCGAGAACGGCGGCTACCACGCCGCCAAGGACGAGCAGGGCAAGCAGGAAGCCCGCATCCGGCAGCTGGAGGACCTGCTGCGCAAGGCCCGGGTCGGGGACGCCCCGACGACGGCGACGCACGCGGCCACCGGCACCGTCATCACGATCAGGTTCGCCGGCGACGACGAGACCGAGAAGTTCCTGCTGGGCTCGCGCGAGATCGCCGGCACCACGGACCTGCAGGTCTACTCGCCGGAGTCCGCGCTCGGCTCGGCGATCCTGGGTGCCGCGCCCGGGACGACGGTCAGCTACGAGGCGCCCAACGGCAGGCAGATGACCGTCGAGGTCGTGGCGGTCGAGCCGTTCGTCCCCTGACCCGGGCCGGCCCGGCCGGGGTGGCGGCGTGAGCCGCCCGGCCCGCTCCCGGCGGGCGGAGAACACCGCGTTCGTCTGCGTGCACTGCGCGGCCCCGGTGCCGGCCAACACCGACGGGCACTACCGCAACCACTGCCCGGTGTGCCTGTGGTCGCTGCACGTCGACGACCTGCCCGGGGACCGGGCCAGCGACTGCGGCGCCCCGATGGAGCCGGTCGGCCTGGTGGAGAAGTCGGGCAAGGGCTGGCAGGTGGTCCACCGCTGCACCGCGTGCGGCCACCGCCAGCCCAACCGGCTGGTGCGCGAGGGCGCGGCCCCCGACGACCTCGACGAGGTGCTGCGCCTCCCCTGGCTGTGACTCGGGCGGCCTCCTCGGCGGTGAGGAGCGGGGGCCGCAGGCTCCCCGACGAACCGTCTCCCGCCGGGGCTCCGCGCAGGCCGGGACGGCACCTGGCCGCGGTTGGAGGCCGGCAGGCCGACCGATCAGCACAGCCCCCGGCGGCGGAGGAGGGGCGCGGGGTCGGCGTCCCGGCCCCGGACCGCGCGGAAGGCGGCCATCGGGTCCACCGAGCCGCCCACCGACAGCAGCCGCTCCCGGAAGACGTCGCCGTTCTCGCGGCGCAGCCCGCCGTTCTCCCGGAACCACTCGACGGTGTCCGCGTCGAGGACCTCCGACCAGATGTAGGAGTAGTACCCGGCCGCGTACCCGCCGGCGAAGACGTGCTGGAAGTAGGTGGTCCGGTAGCGCGGGGGCACCAGGTCGAGGGCGATCCCGGCCGCCTCCAGGGCGGCCTGCTCGAAGCCCGCCGGGTCGCCGACCTCCGTCTCCGGGGTGATCCGGTGCCAGGCCTGGTCGAGCAGCGTGGCCGCGAGGTACTCGACGGTCGCGAACCCCTCGCCCCACAGCCGGGCGGCGTCGAGCGCGGCCACCGCCGCCTCGGGCAGCGGCTCCCCGGTGTCGACGTGGCGGGCGTAGCCGGTCAGCACCTCCGGCCAGAGCGCCCACATCTCGTTGACCTGGCTGGGGAACTCGACGAAGTCCCGGGGCACGCTGGTGCCGGCGAAGCGCGGGTAGGTGACCGCCGAGCTCAGGCCGTGCAGCGTGTGCCCGAACTCGTGGAACAGCGTGTTCACCTCGTCGAGGGTCAGCAGCGTCGGCTGCCCCTCCCCGCCCGGGGTGACGTTGAGGACGTTGACGACCACCGGCCGGGTGCCCAGCAGCCGGGACTGGCTGACGAACGAGCTCATCCACGCCCCGCCGCGCTTGCCGTCGCGGGCGAGGAAGTCGCCGAGGTAGAGACCGACGGTCCCGCCGTCCGCGTCGGTCACCTCCCACACCCGGACGTCGGGGTGGTAGCCGACCAGGTCCGGGCGCGGGGTGAACCGGTAGCCGTAGAGCAGCTCGGCGGCGCGGAAGACCCCGTCGACCAGCACCCGGTCCAGCTCGAACCACGACCGCAGCGCCGCGGTGTCGACGGCGTAGCGCTCGGCCCGGACCCGCTCGGCGTAGTACGCCCAGTCCCACGGCGCGAGGTCGGTGACCCCGTCGCGCGCGGCGTGCTCGGCGAGCACCCGGGCCTCGGCCCGGGCGTTGGCCACCGCGGCCGGGACCATCGGGCCCAGCATGGCGTCGATCGCGGCCGTGCTGCCCGCGGTCTGGTCGGCCAGCACGAGGTCGGCGTGGGTGGCGAAGCCCAGCAGCCGGGCCCGCTCGGCGCGCAGGCGGGCGATCCGCGCGGCGACCGGCCCGTTGTCGTGCTCACCCGCCGAGGCCCGGCCGACCGAGGCCCGGTGGAGCCGTTCCCGGAGACCCCGGTCGCGCAGCCGGGCGAGCACCGGCTGGCCGGTGGGCAGCACGAGGGTGAGCAGGTACCCGGTCAGCCCGCGGTCGGCGGCCGCCCGCGCGGCGGCGGCGACCGCCTCCTCCCCGAGCCCGTCGAGCTCGGCCGGGTCGGTCACCAGGACGGCGGCGGCCCCGGTGGCCAGCAGCAGGTTCTGGCCGAACGTCGTGGACAGCTCCGACAGCTCCCGGTTCAGCGCCGACAGCCGGGTGCGCCCCTCGTCGTCGAGCCGGGCGCCGGAGAGCACGAAGTCGGTGTGGTACCGCTCGACCAGCCGGACCGACTCCGCGTCGAGGCCCAGGTCGTGGCGGGCGGCGTGCACGGCGTCGACCCGGGCGAACAGCGCGGGGTCCAGCCGCAGGGCGTCGGCGTGCGCCGACTCCAGCGGGGCGAGCTCGCGCTCGACCTCCCGGAGCCGGTCGGTGGCCAGGGAGGAGGCGAGGTTGTGGAACACCGCCGCGGCGCGGCGGTACAGCCGGCCGGAGCGCTCGAGCGCCACGAGGGTGTTCTCGAACGTCGGCGGCTCGGGTGAGCCGGCGATCGCGGCGACCTCGGCGCGCTGCTCGGCCATCCCGGCCAGCAGCGCCTCGCGGCAGTCCTCCACGGTGATCGCCGCGAACGGCGGCAGCTCGAGCGGCAGGGCCGAGGGGCGAGCCAGCGGGTTGTCGGCGGGCAGGGCGGCGGGGGCGAGGTCGGCGCTCATCGCCGTCCATCCTGCGCTGCCCCGCCACCCCGGCCCCGTCCCGGGGCCCGGCCCGGGACGGGGCCGGGCGGACCCGGGACGGGGCCCGCGCTCACCGGGTCGCCGTGCGCTGGTAGAGCCGCACCGACAGCGGCACGAACACCGCGAGGATGACCGCGGCCCAGATCAGCGTGTAGAGCACCGGGTTCTGCAGCGACCAGACGTCGGGCACCGGGGCGCTCGACGGCACGTTGCCGAACAGCTGTCGCGACGCCAGGGCGACCGCCGAGACGGGGTTCCACTCGGCGAACACCCGGAGCACCGACGGGAAGGTCTCCAGCGGGACGAAGGTGTTCGCGATGAACGTCAGCGGGAAGATGACGATGAAGCTGGCGTTCTGGACCACCTCCGGCGTCCGGACCAGCAGCCCGACCACCGCCATCAGCCACGAGATGGCGTAGGCGAAGACCAGCAGCACGAGGAACCCCGCGGCCGCCTCCCCGATCGACGAGTTGATCCGCCAGCCCACCACCAGGCCGGTCAGCGCCATCACCGCGATGGAGATGACGTTGAGCCCCGCGTCGGCGACCGTCCGCCCGATGAGGACGGCCGACCGGGACATCGGCAGCGAGCGGAACCGGTCGATCAGGCCCTTCTGCAGGTCGTCGGCGAGGCTGGCCCCGGTGATCGTGCTCCCGAACACCACCGTCTGCGCGAAGATCCCGGGCAGCAGGAACTCCGCGTAGCTGATGCCCTCGGGCAGCCCGCCGATCGCCCCGCCGAACACGTAGCGGAACAGCACCACGAACATGATCGGCGACAGCGTGGCGAAGACGATCAGGTCGGGCACCCGCTTGACCTTGATGAGGTTGCGCTTGGTGACCGTGGCGCTGTCGGCCAGCGTCTGCGTGAGCGTGGTCATCGGGCAGCACCTCCGGTGACCGCCGGCGTCCGGTCGTGCTCGCCCCCGGCCGGCTCCTCCTCGGCGGCGTGCCCGGTGAGGGTGAGGAAGACGTCGTCGAGGTCGGGCCGGCGCAGGGCCAGGTCGAGCACCTCGACCCCGGTGCCGTCGAGCCGCCGGACCGCCTCGGCGATCACGTCGATGCCGCCGCTCACCGGCAGGCTGAGCCGGCGGGTCGAGTCGTCGAGGTGCGGCTCGTCGGTGCCCAGCGGCCGGAGCCGCTCGGCGGCCGGCACGAGGTCCCCCGCGCTGGCCAGGGTCAGCTCCAGCCGCTGGCCGCCGACCTGGGCCTTGAGCTCGTCGGCGCTGCCGCGGGCGATCACCCGGCCGCGGTCGATGACCACCATGCGGTCGGCCAGGCGGTCGGCCTCCTCCAGGTACTGCGTGGTGAGCAGGACCGTCGTCCCACCGGTGGCCAGGTCGGCGATGAACTCCCACATCGCCAGCCGGCTGCGTGGGTCCAGCCCCGTCGTCGGCTCGTCGAGGAAGACGATGCGCGGCCGGGCGATGAGGGAGGCGGCGATGTCGAGCCGGCGGCGCATGCCGCCGGAGTAGGTCTTCGCCGGCCGGTCCGCCGCGCCGGTGAGGTCGAACCGCTCGAGCAGCTCGCGGGAGCGCACCCGCGCCTCCCGCTTCCCGAGCCGGTAGAGCCGGCCGACCATCTCGAGGTTCTCGAACCCGGTCAGGTACTCGTCCACGGCGGCGTACTGGCCGGTCAGGCCGATCGAGGAACGCACCGCATCCGGGTCGCGGAGGACGTCGACCCCTGCGACCTGCACCCGGCCGGCGTCCGGCCGCAGCAGCGTCGTCAGGATCCGCACCACGGTCGTCTTGCCCGCCCCGTTGGGGCCGAGCAGACCGAGCACCGTCCCCTCGGTCACGGTCAGGTCCACCCCGTCGAGGGCGGTGGTCGCGCCGAAGCGCTTCACCAGGCCCTCGACGACTATCGCGTCGGTCATGACCACCACGCTAGGACCGGGTGCGGACGACTCCCGACCGCTTTTCCACCGCTCCACGCGGTGTTCGCCAACAGCTGACCCACGGTTCTCCCTCACCACGCCCCGGCCGGTGCGGGGCTCCGGCGGTAGGACCGGTGCGGCGCCCGGAACTGAGCGCCGCCCGGCCCCGGCAGGGGTTCTCCCTCAGCCGCGGGTCACCGGCCACCCGGCGCGGTCGAGGACGGCGACGACGTCGTCGGCGTGATCGGGGCCGCGGGTCTCCACGACGACGAGGACCTCGACCTCGCCGAGGTCCAGGCGGGTCGACGTCCGCTCGTGCCCGACCTCCAGGACGTTGGCGCCGACGGCGGCCAGCTCGGCCAGCACCGCCACCAGGGAGCCCGGCCGGTCGGGCACCCGCAACCGCAGCCGCAGGTAGCGGCCGGCCGCCGCCATGCCGTGCTGGACCACCTTGAGCAGCAGCACCGGGTCGACGTTGCCGCCGGAGACCACCGCGACGACCGGCGGCGGGAAGGCGGTGGGGTCGGCCAGCACCGCCGCGACCGCGGCCGCGCCGGCCGGCTCGACGACCAGCTTGGCCCGCTCCAGGCAGAACAGCAGCGCGCGGGAGAGGTCCTCCTCGCTGACGGTGCGCACCTCGTCGACGAGGTCCGCGACGTGCGCGAGGGTCAGCTCACCGGGCGCGCCCACGGCGATGCCGTCGGCCATCGTCGCCATCGACGCCAGCGGCACCGGGCGCCCGGCGGCCAGCGAGGCGGGGAACGCGGCGGCCGCGGCGGCCTGGACGGCGACCACGCGGACGTCGGGACGGCGGCCCTTGACGGCGGCCGCGATGCCGGAGACCAGCCCGCCCCCGCCGGTGCACACCACCACCGTGGCGACGTCCGGGCACTGGTGGAGCAGCTCGATGCCGACCGAGCCCTGGCCGGCGATCACGTCGGGGTGGTCGAAGGGGTGGATGAACACCGCGCCGGTGCGCTCGGCGTGCTCGCCGGCGGCGGCCAGCGCCTCGGTGAGGGTGGCCCCGCCGAGGCGGGCGTCGGCGCCGTAACCGCGGGTCGCCGCCACCTTCGGCAGCGGGGCGGCCTCGGGCATGAAGACGGTGGCCCGGATGCCCAGCATCTGCGCGGCCAGCGCCACCCCCTGCGCGTGGTTGCCCGCGCTCGCCGCGACCACCCCCCGCGCCCGCTCGGCCGGGCCCAGCCGGGAGAGCCGCGTGTACGCGCCGCGGAACTTGAACGACCCGGTGCGCTGCAGGTTCTCGCACTTGAGCCAGACCGGGCCCCCGACCCGCGCGGCCAGGGCCCGCGAGTGCTCCAGCGGGGTCCGCCGGGCGACGTCCTCCAGCAGCGCGGCGGCCACCGCCACGTCGGCGGCGCTGACGAGGGGCACCGGGGCAGCGGCCATGGCCGGATCCTCGCAGGCGGCAGGCGGGGGACGGTGCCCGACGGGCGCCGGGAGTCGTACCGTGGCGGGGGTGACGGACCCCGGCACCACCGCCTCCGCTCCTCCCCCTCCGACCACCCTCGGCGAGCTCCGCGCCGCCGGCGCCGCCTTCCGGCCCGTCAAGGCCGAGATCCGCGCCAACCTGCTGGCCCGCCTCGCCGACGGCGAGCCCACCCTCCCCGGCATCGTCGGCTTCGAGGACACCGTCGTCCCCGAGGTCGAGCGGGCCCTCATCGCCGGCCACGACCTCGTCCTGCTCGGCGAGCGCGGCCAGGGCAAGACCCGGCTGATCCGCACCCTCGTCGGCCTCCTCGACGAGTGGACGCCGGTGCTGGTCGGCAGCGAGCTCAACGAGCACCCCCTGCACCCGATCAGCGTGTGGGCGCACCGGCAGATCGCCGAGCACGGCGACGACACCCCCGTCGGGTGGCTGCACCGCAGCGACCGCTTCGGCGAGAAGCTGGCCACCCCCGACACCTCCGTCGGCGACCTCATCGGGGACGTGGACCCGATCAAGGTCGCCGAGGGCCGCACCCTCGGCGACCCGGAGACCGTCCACTACGGCCTGGTCCCGCGCACCAACCGCGGCATCTTCAGCGTCAACGAGCTGCCGGACCTCGCCGAGCGCATCCAGGTCGCGCTGCTCAACGTGCTCGAGGAGCGCGACATCCAGATCCGCGGCTACCGGGTGCGGCTGCCGCTGGACCTGCTGCTGGTCGCCAGCGCCAACCCCGAGGACTACACCAACCGGGGGCGGATCATCACCCCGCTCAAGGACCGGTTCGGCACCGAGGTGCGCACCCACTACCCCATCGAGCTGGCCGACGAGCTCCGCCTGCTGCACCAGGAGGCCGACGTCAGCTGGCGGGGCCGCGGCGGGGGCGAGGCCGGGACGGACGCACCGATCGTCCCGGAGCACCTGGCCGAGATCGTCGCCCGCTTCACCCGGCTGGTGCGCGAGTCCAGCCACGTCGACCAGCGGTCGGGGGTCAGCGCCCGCTTCGCCATCGCCGCCCTGGAGACCGTGGCGGCCTCCGCCGTCCGCCGGGCCGCGGTGGCCGGGGAGACCCGGCCGGTGGCACGCGTGGTCGACCTGGCCGGGATCGTGCCCGCCAGCCGCGGCAAGGTCGAGTTCGCCGACGCCGGCAGCGACCCGGACGACGAACGGGAGCTGGAGGTCCTCGACCACCTGCTGCGCCAGGCGACCGCGCAGACCTTCCGCGCCCGCTGCGCCGGGCTGGACCTCACCGGGCTGCAGGAGCACTTCACCGGCGGCGAGACGGTGGAGTCCGGCGACCTGGTGCCGGCCGCGGCGCTGCTGGGCCAGCTGGGCACCGTCCCGCGGCTGGCCGAGCTGCTCGGCCGGCTCGGCGTCCCCGAGAGCGAGCAGTCGGCCGAGCAGGCCGCCGCCGCGGTGGAGTTCGCCCTCGAGGGCCTCTACCTGACCAGGCGGCTGGCCAAGGACACCGACGGCGGCCGCACGGTGTACGGGGCCTGACCGTGGTGAGGCGGCCCGGGAAGGGCTACCGGTACGGACGCTGGCGGGGCGGGCCCGACCCGCTGGCCCCGCCCTACGACCTGGGCGAGGCCGTCGACGAGATCGGTGACTCGGTGCTGGCCGGCAGCGGCGTGCGGGAGGCGCTGCGCGAGCTGCTCCGGCGCGGCATGGACGGCCGGCGCGGCCTGGACGAGCTGCGCCGCTCGGTGCGCGAGCGGCTGCGGCAGGCGCGCAGCGCCGGGCGCATGGACGGCACGCTCGAGGAGGTCCGGGAGCTGCTGGACCGGGCGGTGGAGGCCGAGCGGCGCGAGCTGTTCCCCGACCCGGACGACGCCGCCCGCCTGGCCGAGGCCGAGCTCGACGCCCTGCCCGACGACACCGCCGGAGCGGTCCGCGCGCTCAAGGAGTACCCGTGGCGGTCCGACGAGGCCCGCCAGGCCTACGACCGGATCCAGGACCTGCTCCGCCGGGAGGTGCTCGACAGCTCCTTCCAGGGCATGAAGCAGGCGCTGCAGGCCATGCAGGACGGCGACTCCGCCGCGATGCAGCAGGTGAAGGACATGGTCGCCGACCTCTCGGCGCTGCTCGACGCGCACAACCGCGGCGAGGACACCGACCAGCAGTTCGCCGACTTCATGGACAAGCACGGCCAGTTCTTCCCCGACGACCCGCAGTCGGTCGACGAGCTGATCGACTCCCTGGCCCGCCGGGCGGCCGCGCAGGAGCGGATGATGGCCGGCCTCTCCCCCGAGCAGCGGGCCGAGCTGGCCGACCTCATGGCGCAGACCATGCAGGACATGGGGCTGGCCAGCGAGATGGCCCACCTGCAGGACGCCCTGCGCCAGGCCCGCCCCGACCTGCCCTGGGGTCAGCGCGGGCAGGTGCCCGACGGCGAGCAGGGCCTCGGCCTGGGCGACGCGACCAGCGCGGTCGCCGAGCTGGCCGACCTGGAGGCGCTGTCCAACCAGCTCTCCCAGGGCTACGCCGGCGCCTCGCTGGCCGACGTCGACGAGGAGCTGCTGGAGCGGGCGCTGGGCCGCCCGGCCGTCGACGACCTCGCGGCGCTGCGGCAGATGGAGCGCGAGCTGGAGCGGCAGGGCTACCTCAACCGCACCGACGGCCGGCTCGAGCTCTCCCCCAAGGCGGTGCGCCGGCTCGGGGCGACGGCGCTGCGCCGGGTGTTCGCCGAGCTCGACGCCACCGGCCGCGGCGAGCACGACGTCGCCGACGCCGGCGCCGCCGGGGAGCTGACCGGTGCCTCGCGGGAGTGGCACTTCGGCGACGAGCAGCCGCTGGACGTCGTCCGCACGGTGCGCAACGCCGTGCTGCGCACCGCCGGTGACCCCCGGTCGGACGCCGACCGCGGCGTCCGCATCGCCGTCGAGGACTTCGAGGTCGTGGAGACCGAGCGGCGCACCGGCGCCGCCGTGGCCCTGCTCGTCGACCTCTCCTACTCGATGGCGCTGCGCGGCACGTGGGGCGCGGCCAAGTCCACGGCGATGGCCCTGCACTCGCTGGTGACGACCCGTTTCCCGCAGGACGCCATCCAGATCATCGGCTTCTCCTCGACCGCCCAGGTGCTGCGCCCGGAGACGCTCGCCGAGCTGAGCGTGGACACGCTGCAGGGCACCAACCTGCAGCACGGGCTGATCCTGGCCCGGCGGTTCCTGGCCCGGCACCGGGACGCCGAGCCGGTGGTCCTGGTGGTCACCGACGGCGAGCCGACCGCGCACCTCGAGGACGACGGGACGCCGTTCTTCTGCTGGCCGCCGATGCCGGAGACCATCGCCCGCACCGTCGCGGAGGTGGAGCGGGTCGCCCGGTCGGGGGCGACCATGAACGTCTTCGCGCTCGACCCGGAGCCGGGGCTGGTGCACTTCGTCCACGACATCACCCAGCGGGCCGGCGGCCGGGTGTTCACCCCCGACAGCAACCGGCTCGGCGAGTACGTCGTCGCGGACTACCTGCGCACGCGGCGCGGACGGCGCGCCCGCTGAACACGTCGAGATCGCGCGATCTCGCACGCCCGCCGCTCCGGGGGCGGCGAGATCGCGCGCTCCCGGCGAGGAGACTGGGCGGGTGACCTCCGACGCGAGCACCGCCCCGACCGTCGACGAGGTGCCCGTCGACGTCGTCCTCCCGCTGCGCAGCGCCGTCCTGCGCGGCGGCGGGCCGGCCGGGCTCCCGGGGGACGACGACCCCGCGACCGTGCACCTGGCCGCACGCGCCGGCGACGGGCGCGTGGCCGGCGTCGTCCGGCTCGCGCCGGCGGCCTGCCCCTGGCGGCCGCACGCCCGGGCACCCTGGCAGCTGCGCGGCATGGCGACCGACCCCGAGGTGCGCGGCAGCGGCGCCGGCCGGCTGCTGGTCGAGGCCGCAATGGCGCTGGTGGCCGGGCGCGGCGGCGACCTGGTGTGGTGCAACGCCCGGGTCACCGCGGCCGGCTTCTACACCCGGATGGGGTTCGCGACCGTCACCGGCGAGTTCGACGTCCCCGGCATCGGCCCGCACGTCGGGATGGTGGCGGACGCCCTGCCGGGGGCAGGCGCCCTGCCGGGGGCAGGCGCCCTGCCGGGGGCATAGGAAGCTTCTCCCGCGTCAGGGCGCCGCGGACGCGGGCAGAGCTTCCCATGCCTCTGAGCTCTGGGTCACCGCACCACCGGGTGGGCCCCGCTCGAGCTGATGCCGGGGATCAGCCCGGCGCGGAAGGCGTCGACGAACGACCGGTGGTCCTCCTGCGTCCGCCGCGCGTAGTCGTGGGCGAAGGCGACCATGTCCTCGACGAACTCGGCGCGCCGGTCCCCGATCATCGCGGTGATCGCCTCCTCGGTCTGGAAGGGCACCAGCGCGTGGTCGGCGTCGACGTCCCCGACGCAGTGCATCTTCGCCGTGGCCCGCCCCAGCTGGGTCATCACCGGGGCGATCTCCTCCGGCTCGGTCAGGTCGTCCCACTCCAGGTCGGACTCGTACGGCGAGAGCTCCTTGACCACGAACCCGACGCCGTCGATCTCGGTCCAGCCCAGGAACTGGGAGGCGTTGGCCTGCAGCGCCCGCTCGGAGACCGCCGTCCGGTGCCCCTCGTGCTCGAAGGCGGCGCGGATGCCCGGGTCCCGGACCACCCGGCTCGGCGCGGCCACGTTGCCCTGCTTGAGCGAGAGCACCACGTCGTTCTCCAGCGCCTGGTCGTAGCCCTCCAGGAGCACGTTGTAGGCGGGCAGGCCGGCGCTGCCGATGCCGAAGCCGCCGGTGGCGACGACGTCCTTCACGTCGTAGGCGACGTCGCGGCGGCGGGCCGGCGGGCGCACCGTCCCCTTCCAGCGCTCGAGGGCGTCGAGCACCCGCGCCCGCTCCTCCTCGCCCAGCCGCCGGGTGCGCGGGCCGTCGGCGAAGCGGCGCTCGAAGTCCTCGACGACGGTCGTGCGGGCCAGCAGGTCCAGGCGGGTGCGCGCGGCGGTCTCGAGGATGACGTCGTGCACCGCGCCCTCGGTGTTCTCCCGGACCAGCGCGAACGAGCGGTCGTCGGCGGTGCGCGTGAACGCGGCGACCTGGTCGAGGTAGGCACCCAGGTAGCGGCGGAGCAGGTCGGCGATGACGTCGTCGGAGAACGCCTTGCGCCAGGCCAGCAGTGCGAAGCTGGCGCAGAACCGGCGCAGGTCCCAGCTGACGTGGCCCAGGTACGCCTCGTCGAAGTCGTTGACGTCGAAGACGATCCGGCCGGTGCCGTCCATGTAGGTGCCGAAGTTCTCCGCGTGCAGGTCACCCTGGATCCACACCCGCCGGGTCCGCTCGTCGCTCCAGCGGTCCTCGGCCTCGGCCATGTCGGCGTAGAACAGGCAGGCGCTGCCGCGGTAGAAGGCGAACGGGTCGGCGGCCATCTTGCGGAACTTGGTCCGGAAGGCGTCGGCGTCGGCCCGCATGAGGTCGGAGAACGCCTCGACGAGGACGTCGACGATCCGGCGGGTGCGGGCGTCGGGGGCCCCCGAGGGCACCCCTGCGGGGGAAGCGGTCACGGGCTGCACCGTAGGGGCGGCTAGCCTGCGGGGACAGGAGGAGCAGCGGGACGGGGGCGGCGGTGACGCGGGCGAGCACGGCACGCAGGCTGGCCACCGGGGCCGCCTACGGCAGCGGCGGCCTGGGCCTGGCCGGGGCCGGGGTGGTCGCCCTGCTGCGCCAGCAGGCCCGCTCGGCGCGCCGCCGCGTGGAGGCCCGCAAGGAGGCCGACCCGCCCTCGGGCGACGGCGTCTACGGCCACGCCGCCGGGAGGGGCCGGGGCAAGCCGATCGTGTTCGCCGTGCTCGGCGACTCCAGCGCGGTCGGGCTGGGCGTGCGGCGGGCCGCCGAGACGCCCGGGGTGCTGCTGGCCGCCGCACTGGCGGAGCTGGCCGAGCAGCCCGTGCGGCTGGTCCGCCTGGCCCGGTCGGGGGCGAAGTCGCCGGACCTCGACGGGCAGGTCGAGCGGGCGCTGGCCGAGCGGCCCGACCTGGTACTGGTGATGATCGGCGCCAACGACGTCACCTCCCGGACCTCCCTCGCGGTCTCCGTGCGGCACCTGCGCGACGCGGTGCGCCGCCTCACCGCGGCCGGCGCGGAGGTCGTCGTCGGCACCTGCCCCGACCTCGGCACGGTCCGGCCGATCGGCCAGCCGCTGCGGGGGCTGGCCCGCCGCTGGAGCCGGCAGATGGCCGCCGCCCAGACGATCGCCGTGGTCGAGGAGGGCGGCCGCACCGTCTCGCTCGGGTCGGTGCTCGGCCCGCGGTTCGCCGAGGACAGCGGGTTGTTCAGCGGCGACGAGTTCCACCCCAGCGCGGCCGGCTACGCCGCGGCCGCCGCGGTGCTGCTGCCCTCGCTGGCCGATGCGATCGGCGTGTGGCCGGCGGCGGCCGACCGCGGGCTGCGCAACCTGCGCCGGGACACCATCCGCCCCGTCGACCGGGCCGCGGTCCGCGCCGCAGGGCGGACCGGCACCGAGGTCCAGCCGACCGCGGTGCGCGGCTCGGAGACCGGCCCCCGCGGACCGTGGGCGCGGCTGCGCCGCCGGCGGCCACCGGACCTGCCCACTCCCGGCCGGGCCGAGGACGCCACCCCCGCGCCGGGTACCGCACGCGTTACCGCGGAGTAGGTTCAGGGGGACAGCACCGCCCCGGCCCACCCGTGCCGGGCACCCCTCGCCGTGGAGGACCCATGCCCGAAGCAGTCATCGTCTCGACCGCCCGCTCGCCGATCGGCCGGGCGTTCAAGGGGTCGCTGAAGGACCTGCGCCCCGACGACCTGACCGCCACGATCGTGCGCGCCGCGCTGGACAAGGTGCCGGCGCTGGACCCGACCGACATCGACGACCTGATCCTCGGCTGCGGCCTGCCCGGCGGGGAGCAGGGCTACAACATGGGTCGGGTGGTCAGCGTGCTGCTCGGCATGGACCACCTGCCCGGGACGACGATCACCCGCTACTGCTCCTCCTCGCTGCAGTCGACCCGCATGGCCATGCACGCGATCAAGGCCGGCGAGGGCGACGTGTTCATCTCGGCGGGCGTGGAGATGGTGTCCCGCTTCGTGAAGGGCAACTCGGACTCGCTGCCCGAGACCCACAACCCGGTGTTCGCCGACGCCCAGGCCCGGGTGGCCAAGACCGCCGAGAGCGGCGCGGACTCCTGGACCGACCCGCGGGAGAACGGCGAGATCCCCGACATCTACGTCGCGATGGGGCAGACGGCCGAGAACCTGGCCCTGCTCAAGGACGTCTCCCGCCAGGAGATGGACGAGTTCGCCGTGCGCAGCCAGAACCTGGCCGAGCAGGCGATCGCCGACGGCTTCTGGGCCCGGGAGATCACCCCGGTGACCACGCCGGACGGCACCGTGGTCAGCACCGACGACGGCCCCCGGCCCGGCGTCACCCTCGAGGGCGTCTCGCAGCTCAAGCCGGTGTTCCGCCCCGACGGCCGGGTCACCGCCGGCAACGCCTGCCCGCTCAACGACGGCGCCGCCGCGGTGGTCGTCATGAGCGACGCCAAGGCCCGCGACCTCGGCCTGACCCCGCTGGCCCGGATCGTCTCCACCGCGGTCACCGGCCTGTCGCCGGAGATCATGGGGTACGGCCCGGTCGAGGCCTCGAAGCTGGCCCTGCAGCGGGCCGGGATGAGCATCGGCGACATCGACCTCGTCGAGATCAACGAGGCCTTCGCCGCCCAGGTCATCCCGAGCTACCGCGATCTGGGCATCGACATCGACCGGCTCAACGTGCACGGCGGGGCCATCGCGGTCGGCCACCCGTTCGGCATGACGGGCGCCCGCATCACCGGCACGCTGCTCAACGGGCTGCAGACCAAGGACAAGACCTTCGGCCTGGAGACCATGTGCGTCGGCGGCGGCATGGGCATGGCGATGGTGCTCGAGCGCCTGAGCTGAGCCCCTACCCCCCCTCCCCGGCGATCATGAAGTCCGGGACGTGGCACGCCGGCGACCCGCGGCGTGCCCGTTCCCGGGCTTCATGATCGCCGGCGTCCGTCCGGCGTCCGGGCTGCGCCCGCGGCGGGGGTGTCCGCCGTCCCGCGTCGGGGGTAGGGACCCGCCATGAGCGTGGCCCCGGATCCCTCGGACATCTACCGGCGCGCCCAGGAGGAGGGACGCCGCCGGCTCGGCCTGTCCTTCCTGGAGCAGGTCGCCACCGGGTTCATCGCCGGGTTCACGATCGTCTTCGGCATCGTGGCGCTCGGCGTGGTGACCGCCGAACTCGAGGCGACCGTCCCCTTCGAGACCGCCGAGCTCGGCGGCGCGCTCGCCTTCGCGCTCGGGCTGGTCTTCCTGATCGTGGGCCGCACCGAGCTGTTCAGCGAGAACTTCTTCGATCCGGTCGCCGCGGCCATCTCGGAACGGGGACGCCGCGTCTGGCTGCGGCTGCTCCGGCTGTGGGTGCTCATCCTGGCCCTGAACCTCATGGGCGGGGCGGTGCTCGTCGCCCTGATGACCGTGCAGGGGGCCCTGCCGGGGGCGTCCGACGAGGTCCTCGTACGGATCGCGGAGAACATCGCGGCCAAGGGGTGGGCGGCCACCCTCGTCCGGGCCGTCTTCGCCGGCGCGCTGCTGAGCCTGCTCTCCTACATGCTCCACGCCACCGACACGGTCGTCGCCCGGATCCTCCTCGCCTTCCTGGTGGGGTTCCTCCTGGCCCTCGGGACGTTCGACCACGTCGTGGTGTCGGTCCTGCACATCCTCTTCGGCATCTGGCTCGGCGGTGCGGTCGGCTACGGCGACCTGCTGCTCAACCTCGGGCTGGCGACGGTCGGCAACCTCGTGGGCGGGGTGCTGCTGATGACCCTCACGCACACCGCCCAGGAGAAGGGCTGAACCCTCCCGCCGATCCCCTCCCCGACGATCATGGACTGCGGGAGGTGACCCGCCGGCAGATCGCGGCGTGCCCCTTCCGGGACTTCATGACCGCGGGGCACGGGCACCCCGGACAGACCGGTGGCCCGGCCCCTCGTGGGGACCGGGCCACCGTCGCGTGCCGCTGCGGTCAGCTCACTCGTTCTGGAAGTAGGACAGCAGCCGCAGGATCTCCAGGTACAGCCAGACGACCGTCACCAGCAGGCCGAAGGCGATGTACCAGGCGAACTTCGCCGGGGCGCCGCGGCGGATGGCCTCGTCGGCCATGTCGAAGTCGAGCAGCAGCGAGAAGGCCGCCACACCGATCACGACCAGGCTGAACACGATCGCCAGCGGGCCGCCGTCCCGCAGGCCCAGACCACCCTCGACGAAGAAGCCGGCGACCAGGTTGACCAGCACCAGGGCGAGCACGCCGAACAGCGCGCCGACGATCCACCGGGTCAGCTTCGGGGTGACGCGGATGGCGCCGGTCTTGTAGATCACCAGCATCCCGGCGAAGACACCGAAGGTGCCTACGAGCGCCTGGGCGACGATGCCCGGGTAGATGCTGTTGAACGCCTCGCTGATGGCGCCGAGGGCGATGCCGTAGAGCGCGCCGTACGACAGCGTGGCCACCGGATTGGCGATCTGCTTGAAGGCGATCACCAGGCCGAGGACCAGCGCCACGAGCACGGCCGGCAGGGTCAGGCCCCAGGCCAGCGACTCGGGGAGGACCGCCCACGTCACGGCCGCCGAGAGCACCGTGACGAGGAACGACAGACCCGTCTTCTGGACGACGTCGTCCATCGTCATGTACTGGGTGGTGGTGCGGGTGTAGGGCGCCTGCTGGTAGGGCGCCGGCGCACCGTACTGCTGCGGGGCCCCGTACTGGGGGGCGCCGTACTGCGGGGCACCGTACTGGGGGGCGCCCCACTGGCCGTACTGCTGGGCCTGCGGGCGGCCGTTACCGGCGTCGCCGAAGGCCCGGCTGAAGGCCGGGTTCTTGCTGGGCATCGTCATCTCCTCGAGGTGACCGGCGGTCCGTGGGGTCTACGGTCCTGCACCCCACTCGATGAGGTCAACGCCGGAAGTGGCCTGCGCGTTCCTGGGTGTCGCAGGGACACCCGGACGGGGGGATCCCGGCGCGCCAGGACGCCCTGCGCACCCCCGGCACGCGACCACGGCGCCGCCCCGGGATCGGGGACGGCGCCGCGGCCGCGCACTCAGCAGGTCAGACCTCGACCCCGCCGTGGTCGTGGTCGTGGTCCGGCGAGAGCCCGCCACCGCCGGCCTTCTGCTCCGCGGTCACCCGGAACTGGCGGTCGGTCGGGTCCTCCTGGAACGTGCCGCCCGGCACCGGCCGGCCCTGGACGCCGTTGACCCGCGAGGTGTCGTAGGCCAGCGTCAGCACCGCGTAGGCGATGGCGTCGGAGTTCGTGTCGAGCGCCTTCGGGTCGACGTTGTCGATCGTGTCGCCGACCTGGTGGTAGTTCGGGTCGTAGGCGACGCCGGCGGTACCGCCGTACAGCGGCACCTGGTACTCCTCCTTGAGGACCTCCGCCCCGGTGAACAGGCCGCCGGAGGGGATGCCGTTCTCGATGAAGGCCTGGTAGTCGCTGCGGCCGCTGAACTCGCTGCCCTCGTACCACAGGCCGTTGGCCTCGAAGTAGTCCTCGAGGACGTACTCGATCTCCTCCGAGCCCGCGGGGACCTCGACCGGCGCCTCGAAGTCCGACTGGTCGCCGTCGTAGATGAACCGGGCGAAGTTCGGCGAGCCGACCATGTCGAAGTTCAGGTACAGC
Source organism: Geodermatophilus sp. SYSU D00758 (assembly GCF_054049955.1). Taxonomy (NCBI): domain Bacteria; kingdom Bacillati; phylum Actinomycetota; class Actinomycetes; order Geodermatophilales; family Geodermatophilaceae; genus Geodermatophilus; species Geodermatophilus sp. SYSU D00758. The sequence goes on along the minus strand of NZ_JBJGYK010000003.1, from coordinate 84,916 downwards.
CCGATGTCGGCCTTCTGGTCCTCGCTCAGCTGGGACACGTAGTGCTCGGAGCCGAGCAGGCCCAGCTCCTCGGCACCCCACCAGGCGAAGCGGACCGTGTTGGGCAGCTCGGCCTTGGCGATGTTCTCGGCCACCTCGAGGATCGCCGCGCTGCCGGAGCCGTTGTCGTTGATGCCCGGGCCCGCGAGCACGGAGTCCAGGTGCGCGCCGGCCATGACGACGTTGTCCGACGTGCGGCCGGGCAGCTCGGCGATCACGTTGTGGGTGGTGCGGGTCTCGCTGGTCGAGTCGACGGCGAGGTCGACGGTCGTGCCGGTGGCGGCGAGCTCCTGGCCCGTCTCCGGCGTGACCCCGACGACCGGGATGCCGGTGCCGGGAGCCCCCAGGGTGCCGTTGAGCAGCCCGGGCACGTTGTTGACGACGATGACCGCGCTCGCCCCGACCGCCTGGGCGTTCTGCGCCTTGACGGCGAAGGCGCAGGCGCCGCGGTCGACGAGGGCGACCGTGCCGGCGGGGAAGCCGGTGAAGTCCGCGGCCTCGCAGCCGCTGTTGCCGGAGCCGAGGTCGACCGGGGTGACGGCGCCGTCGTCCACCGTCCCGGCGCCGGTGTAGGTCATCGGGGCGTAGTGGGTGTCCACGGCGTACGTCGCCGCGGTGGGGGCGACCCGGCTGAACGAGCTGCTCCGCAGCTCGAAGAACGGGAACTGGAACGGCTGGCGGGTGACCTCGTAACCGGCCGCCTCCAGCCGCTCCTCGACGTAGCCGACGGAGGCGTCGTAGCCCGAGGTGCCCGAGGCCCGGTTGCCGCCGTTGGCGTCGGCGATGGCCTGGAACGCCTCGAGGTGCTCGGTGACGCCGTCGACCGTGACGCACTCGGTCAGCTTGGCGACGGTGTTGTTGTTCCGGTGCTCGCAGCCCTTGGCCGCGGACGCCGGCAGCGCGGTGACCACGCTGCCCGCGAGTGCCAGCACACCGGCCGTCCCGGCCACGGCGAACCGTGACCGCCGGAGGTGGGCTCGGGTCATGGACTTCCCCCTCGTTCCGTTGCGTCACGCCGTTGCGACGCCCTGTGCAGAACCTTGCGGACCTGTTGCGCGGCGCGTCAAGCCCTGGATTTCCTCCCGCCGATCGGGTATCGGCCCGGAGGAAGTCGTTACCGGCGCGAACCTCGGCTGGTGGTGACGTGGGTGCCGGGGTAACGTCCCGGCCCGGACGGCGACCGGGTCGGGACGCGCCGGTGCGCACGGCCATGCTGCACCGGACGCCCCCTTCCCGCGACTCGACGAGGGGGAGCCATGACGCAGGGTGACCGAAAGGAGGGGCCGCGGAGCCGCGTGCGGGGACGCCGCGGGGACCGCGCAGGGCGGGACGGGGTGCCCCCGGTGGGGTTCGAACCCACACTCGGACCCTTTTAAGGGGCCTGCCTCTGCCGGTTGGGCTACGGGGGCGGTCGGGACGGCGGGGCGGTCGGTGACGGCGGGGAGCTCAGCCCGCCTTGGCCGCGCCGCCCCCCGACTGGGCCTTGTCCTCCGCCGACGGTGGCGGCAGCTGCCCGGTGCGCCCGCTGCCCGCCGCGGCCACGAACTCCTGGCGCGGGTTCTGCAGCTGCCCGAGCGAGATGACCTCGCGGCGGAACAGCAGGGCCTGGGTCCAGTCGGCGACCACCCGCGCCTTGCGGTTGAACGTCGGCACCCGGCTCACGTGGTAGGTGCGGTGCATGAACCAGGCGGGGAAGCCCTTGAGCTTGACGCCGTACACCTGGGCGACGCCCTTGTACAGCCCGAGGCTGGCGACCGAGCCGGCGTAGGAGTGCCGGTAGGGCACCGGCTGCTCGCCCCGCAGCGTCAGCACGATGTTGTCGGCCAGCCGCTTGGCCTGCCGGACGGCGTGCTGGGCGTTGGGCGCGGTGGTGGCCCCGTCCGACCCCTTGGTCAGGTCGGGGACGGCGGCGAGGTCCCCCGCGGACCAGGCGTCGGGCAGGCCGCGCACCTGCAGCGTGGGCTCGCAGACGACCCGCCCGCGCTCGTCGAGGGGGAGGTCGGTGTTCGCCAGCATCGGGTTCGGCTTGGTCCCCGCCGTCCACACCAGGGTGTCGCTGGCGAAGGAGTCGCCGTCCGAGAGCCGGACGACGCAGCCCTCCGACACCGACTCCAGGCGGGTGTTGAGCCGGACGTCCATGCCGCGGGCGGTGAGCTCCTTGACCGTCCAGGCGGCCATGTCCAGGTCGACCTCGGGCAGGATGCGGCCCATCGCCTCGACCAGCACCCAGTGCATGTCGGCGGTCGAGAGCCGCGGGTAGTAGTGCTCGATGGCGTAGCGGGCCATGTCCTCGAGCTCGGCGAAGGCCTCGACGCCGGCGTACCCGCCGCCGACGAACGTGAAGGTGAGCGCGCGGCGGCGCACCTCCGGGTCGTCGGTGGAGCTGGCCGCGTCGAGCCGGGCGAGCACGTGGTTGCGCAGGAAGATGGCCTCGCCGACGTTCTTGAACCCGATGCCGTGCTCGGCCAGGCCGGGGATCGGGAGGGTGCGGGCGACCGAACCCGCGGCCATGACCAGGACGTCGTAGGAGAGCTCGAAGGTCTCGCCCTCGATGGGGGCGACCGTCGCCCGCTTCTCCGCGTGCGACAGGCCGGTCACCGCGCCGGTGATGACGCGGCAGCGGGGCAGGGTGCGCCGCAGCGGCACGACCACGTGCCGCGGCTCCACGGACCCGGCGGCCGCCTCGGGGAGGAAGGGCTGGTAGGTCATGTGCGGCTGGGGGTCGACCACGACGACCTCCGCCCGCCCGCGGGAGAGCTTCTTCTGCAGCCGCAGGGCGGTGTAGAGACCGACGTAGCCGCCACCGACGACCAGGACCACGGGACGCTGCGCCATGCCTGCGAGCCTAGGGGCGCGGGCGGGGGTCGGGCACGGTCGCGGCCAACTCGGTGGCCCGGGCCAGGACGGCGTCGAGCATCGGCTCGGTCAACCGCCCGGTGAAGGTGTTCTGCTGGCTGACGTGGTAGCTGCCCAGCAGGGTCAGCGACCCCCGGGGGCCCTCGAGGGCCACCTCCACGCCGTGACCGAACGCCGGCCGCGGCCGCGGCAGCGCGTGCCCGGCCTCGGCCAGCACCGGCCACAGCGCGCTCCAGCCGAACCCGCCGAGGACGACGACGACCCGCAGCCGCGGCAGCAGGGCCAGCTCGCGCGCCAGCCACGGCGAGCAGGTGTCCCGCTCCGCGGGCGTCGGCGCGTTGGCCGGCGGCGCGCACCGGACGGCGGCGGCCACGCGGACGTCGTGCAGCTGCAGCCCGTCCCCGACGTGCGTGGACGTCGGCTGGTTGGCCAGCCCCGCCCGCCACAGCGCCGCGAAGATCCAGTCGCCGCTGCGGTCGCCGGTGAAGACCCGGCCGGTGCGGTTGCCGCCGTGCGCGGCCGGGGCCAGCCCGACGACGGCGATGCGGGCGTCCGCGGGGCCCAGGCCGGGCACCGGGCGGCCCCAGTAGTCCTGGTCGCGGAAGGCGGCCCGCTTGACCCGGGCGACCTCCTCGCGCCAGGCCACCAGCCGGGGGCAGGCGCGGCAGCCGGAGACGCGGGCGTCGAGGGCGGCGAGGTCGCGGGCAGCTCTGGCAGCGCGGGGAACGCCGGCCGGGGTGCGGGTCACGGGGAAGCCGGCGGGGTCGGTGGCCACGGCGGACAGCAGACCAGACGCCCACCGGGTGCCGGCAGCGGACCCGGGGCATGATCACCCCGTGGCCAGGAAGACGACACCCAAGCCGCCGAAGGCGCCGATGACCTGGAAGCTGCTCTCGGCGGGGTTCGCGGTGCCCGCCGGGATCGCCGTCCGCAAGCTGACCGACGCCGCCTGGTACGGCGTGCGCGGCACGACACCGCCCAAGAACCCCGCCGCACCGGGCGTCAGCTGGGGTGACGCCCTGGCGTGGGCCGCGGTGTCGGGGCTGGCCGTCGCCGGCGGCCGCCTCCTGGCGGCCCGCGGCGCCGCGGCGAGCTACGAGAAGCTGACCGGGAAGCTGCCGCCGGGGCTGAACCAGGGCACGACCTGAGTCAGCGGCCGGCCAGCCGCAGCGCGATGCCGTCGAGGATGTCGTGCTCGCTGACGACCACGTCGTCGATCGCGAGGGCGTCCATCACCACCCGCAGCACCAGCGAACCGGCGCCGATGACGTCGACCCGCCCCGGGTGCATGACCGGCTCGGCGGCCCGCCGCGCCCGGGTGGCGGTCAGCAGGCCGGCGGTGACCGACCGGACGGCGGCCACCGGGATCCGCGAGCCGTGGATGGCGACCGGGTCGTAGGCGGGCAGGCCCAGGGCGAGCGCGGCCACGGTGGTGACCGAGCCGGCCAGCCCGACGAGGGTGGCCGCCTCGCCGACGGGCACGGCCGCGACGACCTCGGCGAGGGCGGCGCGGATGTCGGTCTCGGCCCGGCCGATCTCGTCGGGGGTCGGCGGGTCGCCGTGCAGGTGCCGCTCGGTGAGCCGGACGCAGCCGACGTCCACCGATCGGGCGGCGCGGACCCCGCCGGCGTCGCCGAGCACGAACTCGGTGGACCCGCCCCCGATGTCGACCACCAGGTACGGCGGGCGCGGCGCGGGCTGCCCGTGCGCGGCGACCGCGGCGTCGAGCGAGGCCGTGGCGCCGAGGAAGGACAGCCGCGCCTCCTCGTCACCGGGCACCACGTCGGGCGGCTGGCCGAGGGTGGCCAGCACCATGTCCTCGAAGTCGGCGCGGTTGGCGGCGTCCCGGCTGGCGCTGGTGGCGACCATCCGGACCGCCGTCACGCCGAGGTCGCGGGCCTGGGCGGCGTACTCGGCGAGCACGCGGCGGGTGCGCTCGATGGCCTGGGGGGCCAGCCGGCCGGTGGCGTCGACCCCCTCGCCGAGCCGGACGACCTCCATGCGGCGCAGCAGGTCGGTGTGCGGCCCCTCCGGGGGGACGTCGGCCACCAGCAGCCGGATCGAGTTCGTGCCGCAGTCGACGGCGGCCACCCGGCTCATCGGTCCTCCTCGGGGAGCGCGCACGGGCCGGCAGCCCACCACTCCCCCATCTCGGTGACGGCGCGGTCGCCGACCGGGTTCACCCCCGGGCCGGCGGCCAGCGCGTGCCCGGCGAGCGCGTGCAGGCACTTGACCCGGTCGGGCATGCCGCCGGCGGTGTTCCGGGTGGGCAGCTCCCCGAGGGCGTCGCGCTCGGCGAGGTACTGCTCGTGGGCGGCCCGGTAGCCGGCGGCCAGGGCGGGGTCCTCGGCCAGGTCGGCCTGCCACTCGCGCATCCGGCCGGCCGACTCGAGCCGGCTGGCGGCCGCGGCGGCCCGCGGGCAGGTCAGGTAGTACAGCGTCGGGAACGGGGTGCCGTCCTCCAGCCGCGGGGAGGTCTGCACCACGTCGGGCTGGCCGCAGGGGCAGCGGTGCGCGACGGCGTGCAGGGCCCGCGGGGGCCGGCCGAGCTGCCGGGCGACGACGTCCCGGTCCTCGGGGCCGACGGGCTCGCGCTCCCGCCGCCCGGGGTGCTCAGCCACCCGGGCCCCCGCCGGGGGTGTTCCCGTCCGCCGTCGCCACCGACCCCATCAGCGCCTCGTACCAGGGCACCTCGGCGGCCGGCTGCTCGGGCAGGGTGCCGGCGTCCCCCTCGGCGGTCTCGCCGTCGACCACGACGACCAGCCGGTCACCGGGCAGCACGTAGCTGAGCCGGTCCCGGGCCTCCCGCGCGGTCCAGTCGGGGTCGGCCTGCCGGTCCAGCTCGTCCTGGAGGTCCTCGATCCGCTGGTCGAGCGCGGCGCCCTCCGCGGCCAGCCGGGTGAGCTCCGCGCGGCCGGAGAGGTACTGCCGCACCGGCCCGGCGAGGGTGAGCGCCAGGAGCAGCACGAGACCGGCGAGCAGCACCGCCCGGCCGGTGAACAGCGGCCGCCGGGGCTGCCCCGCCGGCGTCGCGCCCCGGGCGGTGCGGCGGACGGGACGGCGCTGGTCCGGCCGGCTGCCCGCCCCGGAGCGGGTGCCGGCCGGGACCGGGCGGGAGGCCGCGGAGGCCAGCGGCCTCCCGGTGGCGCGCCGGCCGCCGCGGCGGCCGCGCGGACCGCTCATCGGGGAACCGGGCTCACCGGCCGCCCAGGCGCGGGAAGGCCCCGGCGCCGGCGTACCGGGCGGCGTCGTCCAGCTCCTCCTCCAGGCGCAGCAGCTGGTTGTACTTGGCCACCCGCTCGCTGCGGGCGGGGGCGCCGGTCTTGATCTGGCCGCAGTCGGTGGCCACCGCGAGGTCGGCGATCGTGGTGTCCTCGGTCTCGCCGGAGCGGTGGCTCATCATGCAGCGGTAGCCGCTGCGGTGGGCCAGGCCGACCGCGTCGAGGGTCTCGGTCAGCGTGCCGATCTGGTTGACCTTGACCAGCAGGGCGTTCGCGGCGCCGCGGGCGATGCCGTCGGCCAGCCGGGTCGGGTTGGTGACGAACAGGTCGTCGCCGACCAGCTGGACGCGGTCGCCGAGGGCCGCGGTGAGGGCGACCCAGCCGTCCCAGTCCTCCTCGTCGAGCGGGTCCTCGATGGAGACGACCGGGTAGGAGTCGACCAGGTCGCGGTAGTAGTCGGTGAGGTACTCCGCCGAGCGGGTCTGGCCCTCGAAGTCGTAGCCGCCGTCGCCGTGGAACTCGGTCGCGGCCACGTCCAGGGCGAAGGCGATGTCCGCGCCCAGGGTGTAGCCGGCCTTCTCCACGGCCTCGGCGATGAGGTCGAGCGCGTCGCGGTTGCTGGGCAGGTCGGGGGCGAAGCCGCCCTCGTCGCCGAGGCCGGTGGACAGCCCACGGCCCTTCAGCACGGCCTTGAGCGCGTGGTACGTCTCGGTGCCCATGGCCAGCGCCTCGGAGAAGGTCGCCGCGCCGATGGGGGCGATCATGAACTCCTGCACGTCGACGTTGCTGTCGGCGTGGGCACCGCCGTTGAGGATGTTCATCATCGGCACCGGCAGCAGGTGGCTCGCAGGGCCGCCGACGTAGCGGAACAGCGGCAGGCCGGCCGACTCCGCGGCCGCCTTGGCCACGGCGAGGCTCACCCCGAGGATCGCGTTGGCGCCGAGCCGGGACTTGTCCGGCGTCCCGTCGAGGTCGATCAGCCGCTGGTCGATGAGCCGCTGCTCGCTGGCGTCGTAGCCCACGAGCTCCGGGCCGATGACGTCGAGGACGCCGTCGACGGCCTTGGTGACGCCCTTCCCGCCGTACCGCTCACCCCCGTCGCGCAGCTCGACGGCCTCGAAGGCGCCGGTCGAGGCGCCGCTGGGGACGGCGGCGCGGGTGATCGTCCCGTCGTCGAGGGCGACCTCGACCTCCACGGTGGGGTTTCCGCGCGAGTCGAGGATCTCCCGCGCGCCTACGGCGTCGATGCTGGCCACGGTGGGCAGCCTAGCCAGCCACCGCGCGGCCCACCGCCTGCCGTGCCGCACCGCCGGCGGCGGTGGCCCGGGACCGCCGGGGCCCGCCCGCCGCCGGGCCCGGTGCCGGGTGGCCGGGCTACGGTGCCGCGGTGGTCACGCTCGCCGCGGTGGTCGCCACCGCCCTGCTCGTCGCCCTGGCGGCGCTGCAGGTCGCGCTGGCCGCGGGCGCGCCGCTCGGCCGTCTCGCGTGGGGCGGCCACCACCGCGTCCTGCCCACCCGGCTGCGGATCGGCAGCGCCGTGTCGGTCCTGCTGTACGCGCTGTTCGCCTGGCTGGTGTGGCGGGCCGCCGCGATCGCCGCCCGGCCCGGCGAGGAGCCCGCCGGCGTGGCGATCTGGGCGCTCACCGTCTACTTCGCCGTCGGCGTGGTCGCCAACGCACTGTCCCGGAGCCGCCCCGAGCGGGCGGTGATGACGCCGGTGGCCGCGGTGCTCGCCGTCTGCTGCCTGGTCGTCGCGCTCGGCTGAGCCGGGTCGTCGCGCTCGGCTGAGCCCGGCGCGCCTGGGCCGCGCGGTCAGTCCGCCGCGCGCTCCAGCGCCGCGGCGTCCAGCTCGCCGGCGTACCGGCGCACCGCCTCCCGCAGCGCGTCCTCGACGTCCCAGCCGCGCCCGGCCGCCGCGCTGACCACCGCCAGGAGCCGCTCCCCCAGCTCCTCCGGGCTGCGGGCGGCGAGGTCGGCCGGCTCCGGCACCGGGAGCCCGGCCCGGCCCGCCCGCCGCACCAGGGCCGCGCCCCATGCGGCCGCGGGCTGCGAGCGGGACACCCCCTCGGTCGGCGACCGGCGCTGCTTCTCGGCCTTCTTGATCTCCTCCCAGCCGGCCTCGACCGCGGCCGTGTCAGGGCGTGGCCCCGCGCCCCCGGCGTCCCCGAACACGTGCGGGTGCCGGCGCACCAGCTTGCCGACCAGCTCCCCGGCCACGTCGTCGACGTCGAAGCGCCGGTCGGGAGCGGCCTCCGCGGCCACGCGGGCGTGGAACACCACCTGGAGCAGCACGTCGCCGAGCTCCTCGCGCATGGCGACCGGGTCGTCGTCCACGATCGCGTCGTAGGCCTCGTGCGCCTCCTCCAGGAGGTAGCCGCGCAGCGAGGAGTGGGTCTGCTCGGCGTCCCACGGGCAGCCACCCGGCGAGCGCAGCCGGTCCATCACGGCCACCACGTCGAGCAGGCCGGCGCCGGGCGGCTCGGGCGCGCCCTCGACGACCTCGGCGCCCTCGGGTCGCTCGTCGCCCACGAGGGCCACGACCGCGTCGGGCCGGGCCTCGGCGGCGGCGGCGCCGGGGAGGTCGGTCACCGCCCAGCCGGCGGCCCGCAGGGCGTCGGCCGTGGCGGCGGCGCCCGGGAGCGCCACGACCGGGCGCTCGCCGGTCAGCGCCCGCCAGCCGGCGGGGCCGAGCAGTCCGGGCAGGCGGGGGCTGACGGTGACGGCGAGGACGACGGGCACGCCGTCAGTCTCCGGCACCCGCCGCGCCGGCCCCGTCCCCGGTCCCGAGGATGTCCACGACCTCCTGGTCGGCCGGCACGACCTCCCCCTCGGAGATCGTCCCGAACCGGGGGTTCACGGTGATGTCGACGTCGGCGCGCAGGCCCTCGACGACCTCCCGGGCCGCGGCCTCGGCGGAGGAGCGCGCCGCCTCCTCGAGGTCGGGCCGGACCTCCTCGAAGGAGGGCACGACCGGCTCGCCGACGAAGACCACCAGGACGCCGCCGATGCCGGGGTCGGTCACGGTGAACGCGGTGTTGGGCGCGGCGGCCGCCACCTGGTCGGCCAGCACGCTCGGCACCTGGTCGGCCGGGCGCGGCTCGACCGCCGGCAGCGTGGTGGGGCCCGGGTACTGCGCCGCGACCGCCGGGTAGGCGCCCGGGTCGGCCTGCAGCTGGGCGACGACGGCGTCCGCCGTGGCCTGGTCGGGCACGGTGACGTACCCGAGGCTGGTCCGGGTGAGCCCGGGCAGCGCCTCCTCGTAGGCCGCCCGCAGCTCCGCCTCCGAGGTCCCCTGGACCAGCCCCTCCTCCTCGGCGATGCGCTGCCGGACCAGCTGCTGGCGCACCGTCGCCAGGACGTCCTCCCGGCTGACGCCCTGGGCCGCGGCCTGCGCGTAGAGGGCCTCGGGGTCCTGGCCCTCCAGCAGCTGCTCCAGGCGGTCGCGCACCTCGGCGTCGGTCGGCGCGACGCCGTACCGCTCGGCGACCTCCTCGTAGACCTCGGCCTCCACGAGCCGGGTGAGCACCAGGCGGGTGTACTCGTCCTCGCGGCCGGCGACCGCCTCGGCCAGGTCGGGGTCCTCCAGGCGCTGCTCGACGGCGGCGTCGAGCTCGTCGACGGTGACCGTCTCCTCGCCCACGTAGGCGGCGACCGACGGTGAGGTCCGGCAACCGGAGAGCCCGGCGAGCGCCACCAGGCCGGCGGCCAGCGATGCGGTCAGGCGTCGGGTGCGCACCAGCGGAGGGTGCCACACCGGGTGTGACCCGCGACGCAGGCGGCCCACCCCCCGGCGAGGGTGTCCCGAGGCCCGTCCCCCCGGCGGGGGATCCGGGCGGCGGGCGCCGCTGCCAGCATGCGCGCGTGACCGCCCTGCTCCCCGTGCCACCGGGCCCCGCGACCGCCGTGCCCCGGGTCGCCGTGCGCTGGGTCGACGTGCGGCTCGTGCACCTCGGCGGCGCCGCCGACCTCGCCGCCGCCGAGCGGGTGCTCGCCCCGGCCGAGCTGGCACGCGCCCGCCGGGGCACGGCCCCGGTGCACCGCCGCCGCGTCCTCCTCCGCGCCGCGCTGCGCGGCGCCGCGGCCCGGCACCTCGGCTGCCGGCCGCGGGAGGTCCCCCTCGACCGCACCCCGGCCGGCCGGCCGCACCTGCCCGGCACCGGCCTCGACGTCAGCTGCTCGGCGAGCGGGGCGGTGGGCCTGGTCGCCGTGGCCGCCGGCTGCCGCGTCGGGGTGGACGTGGAGGCGCTGGCGCCGTGGTCCGACGACGTCCTCGACGAGGGCTGGCTGGCACCGGCCGAGCAGCGGGCGCTGCGGGCGCTGACTCCGGCCGGCCGGCCGCACGCCGCCGCCCGCGCCTGGACGGTCAAGGAGGCCGTGCTCAAGGCCCGCGGGACCGGGCTGGCCGGCGGCCCGGCCTCCGTGGTCACCACCGACCCCCTCGGCGCCGGCTGGGCGCTGCAGCAGGTCCCCGTCCCCGACGGCTGGGTGGCCAGCCTCGTCACCGCACCGGAGCAGGAGCCGAAGGCATGACCCAGCAGCCCAAGCCATGACCCAGGAGCCCAAGCCATGACCCAGGAGCCCAAGGCATGACCCTCGCCCCCGCCGCCCCCGTCCCGGTGCCCGGCCGCCCGACCCCCCAGCTGGCCGATTTCCGCGCCCGCTGCGCCGAGGTGGCCGGCGTGCCGCTGGAGGCCCCCGGCGCCCTGCACGCCTGGTCGGTCGGCTCCCCGGAACCGTTCTGGCGGACGTTGCTGGGGTGGAGCGGGCTGCCCTGGTCCGGCTCGGCCGACGTGGTCCGCACCGGGGACGACGTGCGGACCGCCCGCTTCTTCCCCGGCGTCTCGCTCAACTACGCCGAGGCGCTGCTGCGGCCGCTGCCCGGCGCGGGGGACGACGCCCCGGCGCTGACCGCCGTGCACGCCGACCGCCCGGCCGAGCACCGCACCCGCGGGCAGCTGCGCGCGGAGGTCGAGGCCGCCGCCGCGGCGCTGGCCGGGGCCGGCCTGTCCGCGGGCGACCGCGTCGTCCTCGTCGCCCCGCACGCCCTGCCGGCCACCGTCGTCGCCCTGGCCGTGGCCGCGCTCGGCGCCGCCGTCGCCACGGCCGCCCCGGACATGGGGGCACCCGCGCTGCTGGGCCGGTTCGCCCAGGTGGACCCGGCGTTCCTGGTGGTCGACCGGGCCGCCGCGGGGCAGGGGACGGCGGACGCGCTGCTCGCCGGGCTGCCCACCGTGCGCCGCCTGGTGGTCCTCGACGACCTGCCGCTGCCGGCCGCGGACCTGCCGGCCGACCGGCTCGCCGACCTGGTGGCGGGCGCGGGCCCGGCTCCGGCGTGGGAGCGCCGGCCGTTCGACACCCCGCTGTTCGTGATGTTCTCCTCCGGCACCACCGGCCCGCCCAAGGCCATGGTGCACGGCGCCGGCGGCACGCTGCTCGAGCACGTGAAGGAGCACCGGCTGCACGGGGACCTCTCCCCCGCCGACACCCTGTACTTCCACACCACCACCGCCTGGATGATGTGGAACTGGCAGCTCTCCGCCCTGGCCGTCGGCGCCCACGTGGTCAGCTACGACGGCCCGGTGAGCGGCCCGGGGACGCTGTGGGAGCTGGTCGCCGGGCACGGCGTCACCGTCCTCGGCACCAGCCCGGCCTACCTGCAGCTGTGCCAGGACGCCGGCTACCGGCCCGCCGACCGGGTCGACCTCTCGCGGCTGCGCGCCGTCCTGTCCACCGGCGCGGTGCTGCACGACTGGCAGTTCGACTGGGTGGCCGCCGCGGTGGGCCCGGTCCCGCTGCAGTCGATCTCCGGCGGCACGGACATCATCGGCTGCTTCGTGCTCGGCGACCCCGAGGCGCCGGTCCGCCGCGGCCGCTGCCAGACCCGGAGCCTGGGCCTGGACGTCGCCGCGGTCGACGGGGACGGCGCCGAGGTCGTCGGCGCGGTCGGCGACCTGGTCTGCCGCAACCCGTTCCCCTCCCGCCCGCTGGGCTTCCTGCGCGACCCGGACGGCGCCCGCTTCCGGGCCGCCTACTTCAGCGAGCACCCCGGCACGTGGACCCACGGCGACCTCGTCGAGTTCGACGCCGACGGGTCGGCCCGGCTGCACGGCCGCTCCGACGGGGTGCTCAACGTCGACGGCGTCCGGATCGGCCCGAGCGAGATCTACACCGTGCTGCGCGGCCTGCCCGAGGTCGCCGACGCCATGGCGGTGGAGCAGCGCGACCCCGGGCGGCCGGGCGCGGCCCGCATGGTGCTGCTCGTGGTGCCGCGCGAGGGCGCGGCCGTCGACCGGGAGCTGGCCCGGCGGATCCGGCGCACCCTGCGCGAGCGGGCGTCGGCCGCGCACGTGCCGGCGCTGGTGGTCGGCGTCCCCGAGCTGCCGCACACGCACAACGGCAAGCGCTCGGAGCGGGCGGCGCGGGACGCCGTCAACGGCGACCCGGTGGCCAACGCGAGCGCGCTGCGCTCCCCCGGCTGCCTGGACGCCATCCGCGCCGCGGTGGCCGCGGCGACCACCGCACCGCCGGCGACCCGGACTCCCGGCGACGACGTGCTCGCCGCCGTCACCGCGCTGTTCGGGGAGCTGCTCGGCACCGCGGACGTCGGGCCGGACGACGACCTCGGCGACCTCGGCGGCACGTCGCGCCAGGTGCTGAGCCTGCTGCGCCGGGTCCGGCTGGACCTGGGCGCCGAGGTGCCCGTCGAGGTGTTCGCGCAGGCGCCGACGCCGCGCGGGCTCGCGGCCGCGGTCGAGGCGGCCGCCGGGTCCCCGGCCGAGGACGTCGTCGTCCTGCGCCCCGGCACCGGCCGGCCGGTGTGGCTGCTCCCGGACGCCTGGGGTCAGCTCAACCTGTACGCCGGTCTCGTGCAGCGGCTGGCGACCGGCCGCCCCCTGCTCGGCCTGCGGCTGCGGCTCACCGGCGCCGACGGGGTGCACCTGCCCGTCGAGGACGTCGCGGCGCAGGCCGTCGAGCGGATCCGCGGCCACCAGCCGGAGGGACCGGTCAGCCTGCTCGGCTACTCCTTCGGCGGCCTGGTCGCCTGGGCGGCGGCGACCTCGCTGGGCGAGGGCGGCGCGGAGGTGGCCTGGGTCGGGCTGCTCGACGTCCGCCCGCCGCGGGCCGCGCTCACCCCGGGGGAGCTGGCCCGGCAGCGCTGGACGGCGCGGGCGCGGGCGCTGACCTCCCGCCGGGCGCTGGCCAGGCGGCTGGGCCGGTCCACCCCGCGCCCCGCCGTCGCCGCCCCGGCCGACCCCGAGCTGGCGTTCTTCACCGGGTCGGAGGCGGTCGGGGAGTCCTTCCGCCCCGGCCGGTTCGACGGGCCGGTGACGTACTACCTGGCCGAGGGCTCGTGGGGCGCCGTCCGCGGCACGCTGCGCGCCTGGCGCCGGGTGGCCCCGGGGCTGGCGGTGGTCGACGTCCCCGGCCACCACGGCGACGTCGACGACGACCGGGTCGGCATGCTCAGCGAGCAGCACGTGGGCACGCTGGCGGCCCGGGTCTCGGCCACCCTGCGCTGAGCTGGACGCGCTCAGCGGAGTGCCACGGGCGCGGGAACCGCGCCGTGGCACTCCGCTCAGGCGGCGACGGGCTGGTCCAGGAGGGCCGTGAGCAGGGCGTGCAGGTTCTCCAGCAGGGCGACGTCGCGCAGCGGGGTCCGCCGGTCCGGGCCGACCGGGACCTTGAGCGAGATCGTGTCGACGGCGGACTTGTAGGTGGCGCCGTCGGCGAGCCGGGCCAGCCGCATCTGCTTGGACTCCGGCAGCGGCACGGGGCTGATGCGGATCGTGCGCCCCTGCATCGACACCTCGGTGATGCCGAAGCGCCGCACCGCCGCCCGGAAGCGCGCGACGGCGAGCAGGTTGAGCACCGGCGCCGGCGGGGCCCCGTAGCGGTCGGTCAGCTCGTCGAGGACCGCCTGCGCCTGCTCGTCGGACTGCACCGAGGCCACCTTGCGGTAGGCCTCCATGCGCAGCCGCTCGCCGGGCACGTAGTCGTGCGGCAGGTGCGCGTCGACCGGGAGGTCCACCCGCACCTCGACCGGCTCGGCCGGGGCCTGCTCGTCGGTCACCTGGGCGCGGTAGTCGGCGACCGCCTCGCCGACCAGCCGCACGTAGAGGTCGAACCCGACCCCGGCGATGTGCCCGGACTGCTCGCCGCCGAGGAGGTTGCCCGACCCGCGGATCTCGAGGTCCTTCATCGCCACGGCCATGCCGGCGCCGAGGTCGGTGTTGTGCGCGATCGTGGTCAGCCGGTCCACCGAGGTCTCGGTGAGCGGCCGGGTGGGGTCGTAGGTGAAGTAGGCGTAGGCCCGCTCCCGGCCACGGCCCACCCGGCCCCGGATCTGGTGCAGCTGGGAGAGGCCGAAGGTGTCGGCCCGGTCGACGATCAGGGTGTTGGCGTTCGGGATGTCCAGGCCGGACTCGACGATGGTCGTGGCGACCAGGACGTCGTACTCCTTCTCCCAGAAGCCGACCATGATCCGCTCGAGCTCGGCCTCCTTCATCTGGCCGTGCCCGACCGCCACCCGGGCCTCGGGCACGAGCGCCCGGATCTTCGCCGCCGCCTTGTCGATGGACTGCACCCGGTTGTGGATGACGAAGACCTGCCCGTCGCGCAGCAGCTCGCGGCGGACCGCCGCGGCCATCTGCTTGTCGTCCCAGGCCCCGACGTAGGTCAGCACCGGGTGCCGCTCCTCCGGCGGGGTGAGGATCGTGGACATCTCCCGGATGCCGGTCAGGCTCATCTCCAGGGTGCGCGGGATCGGGGTGGCCGACATCGACAGGACGTCGACCGCCGTCCGCACGGTCTTCAGGTACTCCTTGTGCTCGACGCCGAAGCGCTGCTCCTCGTCGACGATGACCAGCCCGAGGTCCTTGAACCGGGTGGTCGGCTGCAGCAGCCGGTGGGTGCCGACGAGGATGTCGACCTCGCCGTCGGCCAGCTCGCGCAGGATCTGCGCGGTCTCCGCGTCGGACTGGAACCGGGAGAGCACCCGCACCTTCACCGGGAACTGGGCGACCCGCTCGGAGAAGGTCTTGTAGTGCTGGTTGGCCAGCAGCGTCGTCGGCACCAGGACGGCGACCTGCTTGCCGTCCTGCACCGCCTTGAACGCCGCCCGCACCGCGATCTCGGTCTTCCCGTAGCCGACGTCGCCGCAGATGATCCGGTCCATCGGCACCGGGTTCTGCATGTCGGCCTTGACCTCGTCGATCGCCGCCAGCTGGTCGGGGGTCTCCTGGAACGGGAAGGCGTCCTCGAGCTCGCGCTGCCACACGGTGTCCGGGCCGTAGGCGTGGCCCCTGGTGGCCATCCGCGCGGAGTACAGCCGGATCAGCTCCGCGGCGATCTGCTTGACCGCCTTGCGGGCCTGCCCCTTGGTCTTCTGCCAGTCGGCGCCGCCGAGCTTGGACAGCGCGGGGGTCTCCCCGCCGACGTAGCGGGTGAGCTGGTCGAGGGCGTCGGTCGGCACGAACAGCCGGTCCGGCGGCTGGTTCCGCTTGCCCGGCGCGTACTCGACGATCAGGTAGTCGCGCTGCCCGCCGTTGACCGTGCGGCTCACCATCTCCACGTACCGGCCGATGCCGTGCTGCTCGTGGACGACGAGATCCCCGGGCTGCAGCTGCACCAGGTCGACGGCGTTGCGACGCCGCGCCGGCATCTTCACGGCGTCGCGCATCGTCGTGCCGCGCTGGCCGGTGATGTCGTGCTCGGTGAGCAGCGCCAGGCCGATCCCGGGGAAGGCGAACCCGGCCTCCAGCGTGGCCGTGGTGACGTGCACCGGGCCGGGCGCCGGCTCGTGCGCGACGTCGGGCACCAGCCGGACGCCGAGGTCGGACTCGGTGAGCCGGTCGGCCGCCCGTTGCGCCGGGCCGTGGCCCGGGAAGGTGAGGACGGTGCGCCAGCGCGACCGGTGCCAGTTGTGCAGCTGCGCCAGCACCTTCACCTGGTCGCCGTGGAAGCGCTCCACGGCGGTGGCGTCGAGGGTGACGTGGGTGTCGTCGTCCTCGGCCTGGAGCGTGAAGGCGCCGGTGGTCCACCACGGCAGGCCGCGGCCGCGCGCGGCGGCCTCCACGTCGGCGAGGTCGCGGAAGGACGACGCCCCGAGGTCCAGCGGCGCCTCGCCGGCCTCCGCGGCGTTCGCCCAGGAGGCGGCGAGGAACTCCTCGGCGGTGCGCACCAGGTCCGCGGCCCGGCCGCGCACCCGCTCGGGGTCGCAGACCAGCACGTGCGTCCCGGCCGGCACCAGGTCGGTGAGCAGCTGCAACTGCCCCTCGACGAGCGCGGGGGTCAGCGACTCCATGCCCTCCACCGCGATGCCCTCGGCCAGCTTGCCGAGCAGCTCGGCCAGGCCCGGGTGCTCCGCCGCCAGCTCGACGGCCCGCGCCCGGACGGCGTCGGTGAGCAGCAGCTCGCGGCACGGCGGCGCCCACAGCCGCTCGGGCCGCTCGTCGAGGGAGCGCTGGTCGGCCGCCGAGAAGTAGCGCAGCTCGTCGACCTCGTCGCCCCAGAACTCGACGCGCACCGGGTGCGGCTCGGTGGGCGGGAAGACGTCGAGCAGGCCCCCGCGGAGGGCGAACTCGCCGCGCTTCTCGACCAGCTCGACGCGGGTGTAGGCGGCGTCGGCCAGCGCCCGGGCGACGTCGTCCAGCTCGGCGCTGTCGCCGGCCCGCAGCTCCACCGGGACGAGGTCGCCGAGGCCGGGGGCCAGCGGCTGGAGCACGCTGCGCACCGGGGCGACGAGGACGTCGATGCCCTGCTCCCCGGGGTGGGTGAGGTCGCGCAGCACCGCCAGCCGGCGGCCGACGGTGTCCGCGCGCGGGGAGAGCCGCTCGTGGGGCAGCGTCTCCCAGGCCGGGAAGACCTCGGTGCGCCGCTCGGGCACGAAGCAGCGCAGCTGGTCGGCGACGGCGTCGGCGTCCCGCTCGCCGGCGGTGACCACCAGGACGGGGACGCCGCCGTCCCGGCCGCGCGCGAGGGCGGCCGCGACCAGCGGCTGCACCGGCGGCGGGGCGGTGACGGCCAGCTCCGCGCTGCCGGTGGCGGCCACGACGCGGGCCATCCGGGGGTCGGTGAGGACGACGTCGAGCACGCCGCGCAACGTCACTGGGGCACTCCTGGGGTCCGGGGGCCGCGCACGACCGCCTGGTGCGGTGGGGGCCGGCTCCCCAGGTTAGTCGCGCGCCACCGGTCCCGCGCCCGCCCGGCCCGGGACCGCGCCCGCCCGGCTCAGGAGGGCACCGGCCGCCACACCCGGACCCAGTCGACGAGCACCGCGCTGCCCGGCTCCGGCTGCTTGCCGGCGTACACGGCCAGGTTGAGGATCACGTAGTGCGGCAGGTCGTCGGCGCGGATGGGCACGCCCACCTCCGGCTGCGGCTGCCCGTCGAGGTGGACGGTGATCCGGCCGTTCACCCGGTACATGCCGTAGGTGTGCCAGCCCTCGCGGTAGTCGGTGCCCGCGTCGCCGTAGACCCCGCGGCTGGTCTCCCCGCGGAAGCCGATCCGCCCGGGGAAGTGGTAGACGAACGTCGGCCGGCTGTCGAGCGTGGTGTCGAAGTACTCGAAGACGTCGATCTCCGGCGGCCAGCGGTCGAGCGGGTGGGTCCAGAACGCCGGCCACAGCCCGTCGCCGGTGGGCACCCGGACCCGCGCCTCGAGGTAGTCGCCGTCCTGCAGGGCGAAGGTGCCCTCGGTGGTGATGACGCCGGACGAGTGCGTGTGGTCGACGCCCTCCACGGTCGCCGGCTCCGGCCGCACCTCCAGCACCGCGGAGCCGTCGCGCACGGAGACGTTGTCCTCGGAGTAGTAGGCGCCCTCGACCGTCGGGTTGTACGGGCCGTCGTCGTCCCCGTCGTCGTAGCGGCTGGGCCGCCAGCGGCTGCGGTCGAGGGTGTCGCCGTCGAACTCGTCGCCGAAGACCTGCACCCAGCCGGCCGGGTCGCCGGGCGGCCCGTCGGTGCGCGGGGGCTCGGTGGGGGCGGCGGTGGCGGTCGGCGCCCCGCGGCCGGCGTCCGCGTGGCGGGGGTCGTCCACGACCCGGCCGAAGGCGAGCACCAGGGCGATCCCGGCGAGCGAGGCGAGCAGGGGTGCGCCCCAGCGGCGGGCGCGGCGCAGGGGCGTCGCCGGCGGGACCGGGTCGCCCTCCACAGCGCCGTCGTCGTCTGCCACCGATCCCCTCGGTCCCGCCACCACCGGTTCTCACGCAATGTGGCAGGAGGATGACGCACGGCTCAAGTCGGGCCGTCGGTGTTCACCCGATCGGGAGCCGGCCGGTCAGGGCGCCACCGGGACCGGCGCGGCGCCGGCCACCGGCACCGGCGCGGGCGCGCTGCGCGGCCGCGCCGACCACCGGCGGCCGAGCCGGATGAACGGCGTCTCCACCAGCCGGTGCGCCAGGTCGGCGGCCAGCAGCGTGAGGGCGAGGCACCCGAGCCCGGCCCACAGCTCGTGGGCGGGCAGCCCGGCGGGGAGCGCCTTCGCGCAGGCGGTGAGGGCCAGCGGGTGGACCAGGTAGATGCCGTAGCTGCGCCGGCCGAGCCACCGCATCGCCGGGGTGCCGAGGAACCGGACCACGGCCGAGCGGCCGTGCACGAGGTGCAGCAGCAGGACGGCCACCAGCGGGCACAGCACCAGGTACACGGTGCGGTCGTCGCCCGGCAGGTTGGCGCCGAGGAGGACGGCGACGACGGCCAGCGCGGCCGCCCAGCCGGCCACCGGCCGGGCGAGCGGTCCGCGCATCCCGGCCCCGGTCCAGCCGCAGCGGCGCTCGAGGAGGGCGACCGCGGCCCCCACCAGCAGGCCGGCGTAGCCGGCGAGCCCCGGGACCGGGAGCAGGACGGCGGTGACCAGGCCCAGCGCCGCGGCGGCCGCCGTGAGCTGCAGGCGGGCGCGGCGGCCGGCCAGCAGCGCGAAGGCCACGACCGGCCAGAGGAGGTAGAACTTCTCCTCGATGCCCAGCGACCAGGCGACGCTCATCGGGCCGTCGGCGACGAACTCCCCGTTGAACGTCAGGTAGTAGGGCAGGGTCCGCGCGACCGCCGACCAGCCGCCGCCGTCCTCGCCGAGGAAGGGCAGCACCGTGTAGGCGCTCACCGCGAGCACGTACAGCGGCACGATGCGGGTGACCCGGCGGATCCAGAAGGACCGGAAGGAGAAGCCCGGCCCCGCCTCGTCGGCCAGCGACAACCGGGTGATGAGGTAACCGCTCAGGACGAAGAAGACCGCCACCCCGGCCCAGCCGACGTCGAGCGGCCAGGTCGTCAGGGCGGCGTGGTACCCGACGACGAGCAGCGCGGCGACGGCGCGGAGCCCGTCGAGCGCCGGGAGGAGGCGCCCGTGGACCCCGGGGTCCGCCGTCGGCACCGCACTCGTGACCGCGGCCACCCGCTCAGCTCCCCACCGGGGCACCGTGCATGCGCACGCGGTACCGGACGAGCTTGGCCACCAGGTGCGGCACGCCGTCGCGGGGTGCGACGTAGGCCCGCGGGAGGGTGAAGCGGTCCCCCGGCAGGTGGTCGCCGGTGACGCAGGCGTGGTCGTAGCCCGCCGCACGGGCCGCGTCGGTGGCGGCCGCGTCGAACCGGCCCCACGGGTAGCAGAACCCGGGCACCTCGTCCTGCAGCACGTCCTCGAGCACCCGGCGGCTGCCGGCCACCTCCCGCTCCAGCGTCGCCGCGTCCGCCCCGCGGAGGTCGACGTGGGAGAGGGTGTGGCTGCCGACCTCGTGCCCCGCGGCGGCCACGGCCCGGACGCCGTCGGCGTCGAGCAGGTCGAGGCGGGGGCCGTCGTCCCAGGCGTTGGTGCCCCCGAGCCGACCGGCGACGACGTAGAGCGTGCCGGCCATGCCGAACCGGGCGAGGACGGGGACGGCGTGCTCGAGGAAGTCGGCGTAGCCGTCGTCGAAGGTCAGCCCGACCAGCCCCGCCGCCCGACCCCGCTGCCGTTCCCGCAGCAGCTCGCGCAGCGGGACGCCGCGCAGGCCCAGCCGGCGCAGCGTCCGCAGGTGGCCGGCCAGGCGGTCGGGGTGCACGCGCACCCGGTGCGGGTCCGGCAGCCGCGACGGGCTGACCGAGTGGTACATCAGGACCGGCGGGATCCGCAGCCGCCGTCCGCACACGGCGCCCGCGGCAGGTGGCGCGGTGCTCACCGGCCACCGTCGCGGGGGCGGACGAGGGCGGGGGCCGGGCGCTCGTCCAGGGCCGCCAGCGCGCGGCGCAGCGCGGTGCTGGACGTGTGCACCGTGTACGGGAAGTACCGCACCTGCACGCCCACGGTGGCGAAGTCGCGCTCGAGCCGGTCCCCCTTGGGGGTGCCGCGCCAGTCGTCGCCCTTGAAGATCACGTCGAACCCGACCTCGCGCCAGGTGACCAGCTTGTCCGGGACGGTCTCGGCGTGCACCGCGTCGACGAAGCGCAGGTTGCGCACGATCTCCAGCCGCTCGGCCAGCGGGATCACCGGGAGCCGGCCCTTCGTGGCCAGCAGCACCTCGTCGGAGACCACCCCGGCGACGAGGCGGTCGCAGTGCTCCGCCGCGTGCCGGAGCAGGTTGAGGTGGCCGATGTGGAAGAGGTCGTACGCGCCGGGCGCGTAGCCGATCACTGACATGTCCTGTTTCCCCCGTGTGCGTCCAGAACGGACTCCGCGTGCAGTCGACCAGCAGGTGTGACGCTCCGTCATCACCCTCTCGGAGGGTTCACCCGAAGGGGCCCGGTCCGTGCGCCGCTCGCCTCGGCACCGGTCACCCAGGGTGCGGCCCGGCCGGTGCCAGCCGGTCGACGAGGACGCCGACCGCGGCGGCGATCCGGCCGAGCACCGCGGCGAACACGGCGTCGGGGCGCCGGTAGGGGTCCTCGATGTCGTCCGCTCCCGGTCGCGCCACACGAGCTCCCCGGGCCCGTGGGACCGCGGAGACCAGGGCCGCCAGGCGTTCGGCGGGACGACCACCGTCCACGGGCACGTCGACCGCGACGGCCAGGTCGGCGAACTCGCGGAGCGTGAAGGTGCGCCGCAGCACCGCCGGGGCGCGGGAGACCACGGCGGCCCGCTGCTCCGCGGTCATGGTGAGCACCACGGTGGCGGCACGCAGGAGGTCCGGGGTCACCTGCCGGGCGGCGAAGGACCCCGGCGGGACACCCCGGTCCCCCAGCATCCGCGCCATGGGCGCGGCCACCGGCTCACCGACGCGCGCGGCCAGGCCGGCGCTGGAGACGGCGAGGCCGGCGTCCGGCCCCAGTCCGTCGCGCAGGAGCATCTCGGCGGCCGGCGAGCGGCAGACGTTGCCCGTGCAGACCAGCAGGACGCCGGGCCGTGCCGCCGTCACGCGACCGGAATCCGGTCCGGCGCCGGGACCGCGGGACCGGCACCGGAGACCTCACCCGCCCGGTACGCGTACTCCTCGCGGCTGCCCGGCACCCGGTTGAGGACGAGTCCGAGCACCCGTGCCGACACCTGCTCGAGGCCGTTCAGGGCCTCGGCGAGCTGGTGCCGGCGGACCCGTCCGGCCTGGGCCACGACGACCGTGCCGTCGACCACGCGGGACAGCACCGCGGCATCGGCCACCGGCAGGAGCGGTGCGGTGTCGAGGAGCACGTAGTCGTAGGAGCGGCGCAGGTCCTCGACGAGCCGGTGCATGGCCGGCGAGCCGAGGAGCTCCGCGGGGTTGGGCGGCACCGCGCCCGACGTCAGCACGTGCAGGCCCGCGGAGCCCCAGTCCTGGACCACCTCGTCCACCGCGGCCCGGCCGAGCAGCACGGTCGTGAGGCCGACCGCACCCTCCATCCCGAGGACACCCGCGACGGCGGGCCGGCGCAGGTCGGCGTCGACGAGCAGGACCCGGGCGCCGGTCTCGGCCAGCGCGGCGGCGAGGTTGCTGGAGACGGTCGACTTCCCCTCACCGGGCAGCGACGAGGTCAGGGCGAGGACGAGGGCGCGGCCGTCCCCGACGGACGGGTCCTCGGGCACCCTGAGGAACTGCAGGTTGGTCCGCAGCTGGCGGAAGCTCTCGGCCTGGGGGCTGTGCGGAGCCGCGGCGACGGGCACCCTGCCGGCGTCCCCCGTCGACCACGTCGGGACGGAGCCGATCAGCGGCGAGGCGCTCACCTCGGCCACCCCTGCGGCATCGCGGACGCGGGTGTCCAGGGAGTCGCGGGCCCACGCCAGACCGCAGCCGGCCACCAGCCCGGCCACCAGGGCGACCGCCACGGCGAGGGGGACGTCCGGTGATGCCGGGGACGACGGCACCTCGGCCGGGGACACGGTCGTCGCGACGACGGTGGGCTCACCGGCGGCGTTCGCCGGCGCGACCTCCTCCACCACCGCACCGAGCGAGGTGGCGACGGCGTCGGCCAGTTCGGCGCTGCGCACCGGGGAGCCGTCGGTGACGGTGATCTCCACGATGACCGTGCCGACGGGGACGGCCGCCTCGACCTGCCGGGCCAGCGTGGTGGCGCGGACGTCGAGGCCCAGCTCGTCGACGACCGGCTGCAGCACCTCGGGCGTCGTGGCCAGCCGCGCGAAGGACTCGACCTGGTTCTGGGTGTACGTCGACCCCTGCACCAGGTCGGCGGCGGAGTTCCCGGCGACCAGGGAGAAGAAGACGTCGGCCTGGGACCGGTAGACCACCGGCGCGGTCAGGACGTGCACGACCGCGGTCAGCAGGGCCAGCAGCGTCACGACGAGGACCGAGATCCATCGCCGACGGAGGACCTGCAACGGCCCGCGGGTGCTCACAGCTCGTTCTCCTCCAGTCGGGTCCGGTGCCAGGGGCAGTCTGTGGGGCCGCGCGGATCCGGGACGCCGACCGGCGGCGTCCCCCACCCGAAGGGGTCAGGACCAGGCCCCATCTCGATCGCAGCGCAGGGTTTTCCGCTGGTTCCCGGGACACGATGGCCGCTCGCACGTCAGGGGGAGGGACCGAGGATGGAGCTGCGGGACTGGGCCCGGGCGATCGCGCATCGCTGGGTCGTGGTGGTCGCCGGTGCCGTGACCGGCCTGGTCCTCGCCGGGGCCGTCGCCCTGTTGACCCCGGTCTCGTACGCGTCGAGCGTCTCCCTGTACGTGGGTGCGGCCGTGGTGGACGGTCCGCAGGATCCCGCCTACGCCGCTCTCGTCGAGACCGAGGTCCTCCCGTCGATCGCGGCCCTGACCAGGTCGGCACGGGTGCTGGCGCCGGTCGCGGACCGGCTGGGGCGCTCCACCGCGCCCGCCGATCTGGCCGGCCGGGTGGACGTCGCCGTGTCGGCCGCGCAGAACCTGGTGACGGTCACGGCCACCGACCGGTCCCCCCGGGGAGCGGAGACGGTGGCGGAATCGATCGGTGAGGAGCTGCCGGGGCGCGTCGCCGAGGCCTACCCGGGGGTCGCGGGACCGCTGCTGAACGTCACCGTGGTCGAACCCGCCGGGACCGCGCGCCCGGCGGCGCCGGCTCCGTCGAGGGTCGCCGTGCTCGGTGCGGGCGCCGGAGCCGGCCTCGCCGTGGTGGTCGTCGGACTGCTGGAACTCGCCCGGCCGCGGGTCCGCGGCCGGCGCGACGTGGCCGGGGCGGGATCCACCCCCGTCCTGGCCCAGCTGCCGCAGCAGCGCCCTCCCGGCCGGTCCGGCTCACCGGACGCCCGGCGGGAGCGGGCCGAACAGGTCGTCCGGCTGCGGGAGGCGCTGCGGCCCCGGCTCGACCGAGGCACGCTCGGTCTCGTCGCTGCCGGCCGCCCCGCCACGGCCACCGCCCTGGCGGACGACCTGCGCGGCCTCGGCGTTGCGGGAGCGGAGCCCGTCGTGCTGCCGGCGCCCCCGCGACCGCAGGGGACCCCGCCGCCCGTGGGAGGCGTCGTGGTGGTGGCCGACGGCCGGGCGACGACACGTGCGGAGCTCCAGGCGGCGCTCGCCTCCGCGGCGGCGCGCGGCACGCCGGTGCTCGGTGTCGTCGTCGACGGGCTGCTGCCGCGCCGGGCCGGCTGGCGGGCGCGGCTGCGGGCCGGGCTGCACGGGGACGGGAACTGGCGCCCGGAGGCGACCCGGCCCCGCGACGGCCGGCAGGCAGGTGGCGCCGGCCCGGTCGCGGCCTTGGCCGTCGCCGCCGTCGGTTTCGACCGGCCGCTCCCGATGGCGCTGTCCACCGGGCTGCTGGTCGCGGCGGTCCTCGTGCCGGTCTGGGCGCCGGTCGTCCGGCGCTCCCGCGGGGGCACCGCCTTGTTCGTCCTCGCGGGCACGGGCCTGCTCTCGGGGCTGCTGCTGGCGTGGACCTCCTCGGGCGACCACGGCGTCGCCCCCCACGAGGCGGTGGCGCAGGCGTCGGCGGTGCTGACCACCGTGTGCGGGATCGGGTTGCTGCTCTGGGCGCGCACGCTGCTGCCGGTGCCCGCGATCGGGGTCGCCTTCGGCGCCGGCGGGCTGGCGGCCGGGCTCCTCTCGGCCGCGGGGTCGTCGAACGCCTGGAAGTTCGAGCTGTCGTTCCCCGTGGCGGTCATCGTGCTGTCGCTGGTCGCCGCCCGGGCCCGGCCGCTGGCCACGGTCGCCGCGCTGGGGCTGCTGGGAGTGGTCGACGTCCTGCACGACTACCGCAGCGCCTTCGCCTTCTGCGCCCTGGCCGCGGTCCTCGTCCTGTGGCAGGCACGACCGAACAGCGGGAGCTCCCCGCCGCGCCGGTGGGTGTCTCTGGCCCTGCTGGGCGCGCTCGCCGTCGGCGGCTACCTGGCGCTCCGCCAGCTGCTGCTGACCGGCGCCCTCGGGGCGGAACTGCAGGCGCGCACCGTCACCCAGATCGCCCAGAGCGGCTCCCTGCTGCTGGGCGGCCGACCGGAGTGGACGGCCACCTGGGCGCTGATGGAGCGCTCCCCGCTCGGCTTCGGGCTCGGGGTGGTCCCCTCGGCCGTGGACCTCGCCACCGCCCGCCAGGGGATCGCGGCGACCCGCATCCCCACGGTCGACGGTTACCTGGAGCACCAGCTCCTGGCCGGGGCGTTCCAGCTGCACTCGGCGATCGCCGACCTGTGGGCGGCCCTGGGGCCGGTCGGCGTGCTGCTCGGCCTGGCGATGGGCGCGCTCATGGTCCTCGGCCTCGTCGACCGCTTGGCCCACCGGCAGGCCTCGGGCCTGGTCTGCTTCCTGGTCCCCCTCGGACTGTGGAGCCTGGCGTTCGGGCCGCTGTCGACCGACGCGCGGATCCTGACCCTCGCCCTGGGGCTGCTCCTGGTCACCCGTCGGCCCGCGCCTCCGACCCGGGCGGGCGAGGTCTCAAGTCCTCCCCCCGCCGTGTCGATGGGACGGGGAGCGGGTCGGTGACGGAGGAGGACCGGGTGGACGGCGGAGCACACGCCCGCGGGACGGGGGTGGTCGTCGCCGTGCTCACGTACCGGCGCACCGGGCAGCTGCCCGAGCTGCTCGGCGCGCTCGCCGTGCAGGCCGGCACGGTGTCCCCGCGGGCCGGCGTCCTGCTGGTCGACAACGACCCTGACGGCAGCGCCGCGGGGGTGGCCGCCGCGTGGGCGGCGCGGGGGGTCCGGTACCTGCACGAGCCGCGGCCGGGCATCTCCGCGGCCCGCAACCGCGCCCTGGCCGAGGCCGCGGACGCCGACCTGCTGGTGTTCCTCGACGACGACGAGCTGCCCGGCCCGGGCTGGCTGGCCGCGCTGGTCGGTGCCTGGCGGGACTGGGGCTGCGCCGCCGTCGCCGGGCCGGTGCCCGCCCGGCTGCTCGGCCCGGCGGACGACTGGGTGACCGGCTCGGGCGCCTTCGACCGGCCGCGCCGGGCCACCGGGACCCGCGTCGGCGGGGCCGGGGCGGGGAACCTGCTGCTGGACCTGCGCCAGGTCCGCGCGCTGGGCCTCGCGTTCGACGAGCGCTTCGGCCTGACCGGCGGCGAGGACACGCTGTTCACCCACCAGCTGGTGCACGGCGGGGGCGAGATCCGCTGGTGCGACGAGGCCGAGGCGGTGGAGTCGATCCCCGCGGCGCGCCTCACCCGGCGGTGGGTGCTGCAGCGCTGCCTGCGCTCCGGTAGCTCCTGGGCCCGGGCGGAGGTGCACCTGGCCGGCGGCGCAGTCGCCCGGTGGCGGCTGCGCGGCGTCCTGACCACCCGGGCGCTGGTCCGGGCGGGGCAGGCGGTGCCGCTGCTGCTGGGCGCCGTCCTCCGCCGCGACGTGGCGGGGCGGGCGCGCGCCGAGTGCACCGTGGCGAGCTACGCCGGGCTCGTGGTGGGGGCGTTCGGCCACGTCCGCGAGGAGTACGCGCGCACCGGCGACGCCGGTGCCGCCCCGGCGCCCGGGGAGCTGCGGCATGCCGTCGCCGGCTGACCCGGCCACCGCGCCGGTCGCCGCCGTCCCGGCGGCCCATCCGCCGGCCGGCACCGCCGCCGGCGGTCTCGGGCGGATCGCCGCGCGGGGCGCCGGGGTCACCCTCGCCGCGCAGGCGGCCCGCATCGTGCTGCAGCTGGCCTCCGTCGTCGTGCTGGCGCGGCTGCTCGGCCCCCGCGACTACGGCCTGTTCGCCGTCGGCCTGGTGGTGGTCGGGCTCGGCGAGGTGGTGCGCGACCTGGGCCTGACCACGGCCGCCATCCGCGCCCCCCACCTCACCCCCGCCCAGCGCGACGGGCTGTTCTGGGTGAGCGCCGCCGCCGGGGCCGCCCTCGCCGTGCTGGCCGTGGCGGGCTCCGGCGCGATCGCGACCGCCTTCGGCGAGCCCGCGGTCGAGGTCATCGTGCAGGTCCTCGCGCTCACCTTCCTCCTCAACGGCCTCTCCGCCCAGTACCGCGCCGGCCTCAGCCGCGACCTCCGGTTCGGCACGGTGGCCGCCGGCGACCTGGTCGCGCAGCTGCTGGCCTTCGGCGCCGCGGTGGGCGCCGCCGCCGCGGGGTCCGGGTACTGGGCGCTGGTCGCGCAGCAGCTGGTGCAGGGCGCGGTGGTGCTCGCCTGGGCCGTCGCCGCCGCCCGCTGGCTCCCCGGCCGGCCGCGCCGCGGGGTGGGCCTGGGCCCGTTCCTGCGCTTCGGCGGCGGTGTCGCCGGGACCCAGGTCGTGCACCACCTCGGCCAGAACCTGGACAACCTGGTCCTCGGGCTGCGGGCCGGCCCGGCCGACCTCGGGGTCTACAGCCGCGGCTTCCAGCTCCTGATGACCCCGCTCAACCAGCTGCGCTCCCCGGCCACGACGGTCGCCGTCCCCGTGCTCGCCCGCCTCCAGGACGACGTGGGCCGTGCCGGCGACTACCTCCGGCGCGGCCAGCTGGCGCTGGGGTACCCCCTCGTCGGCGCGCTGGCGGTCGCAGCGGGCGCCGCCGTCCCGCTGGTCGACCTGCTGCTCGGCGACCGGTGGCACGCCGTCGCCCCTGTCCTGGCGCTGCTGGCCGTCGCGGGTAGCGCGCAGACGCTGGCCTTGGTGGGCTCCTGGGTCTACCTGTCGCGGGGCCTGTCCGGGGCGCTGCTGCGCTACACCCTGCTGGCCCTGGTGCTGAAGGCCGCCGGCATCCTCGGCGGCAGCGGCTACGGCCTGGTCGGCGTGGCCGCCGGCTACGCCGCCGCCGCGCTGCTGGAGTGGCCGCTGTCGCTGTGGTGGCTGTCGCGGGTCACGGTGCTGCCGGTGCGCGCACTGCTCGGCGGGGCGCTGCGGATCTGCGCCTGCGGCACCGCGGCGGGCACGGCGTGCTTCCTGGCCACCGAGGTGTGCGCCTCCTGGCCCTCGGTGGGCCGGCTGGCCGCGGGTGCGGTCGCCGGCCTGGCGACCTACGGCCTGGCCGCGCTGGTGCCCACCGTCCGGGCGGACCTGGCCGGCGTGGTGGTGTGGGGGCGGCAGGTGGTCGGCCGCTGACCGCGCGCTGCCGGACCGATCGGGCCCGGCCGGGGGCTGCTCAGCCCGGGAACCAGGTCTCGCGCACCAACGCGCCCCGCTCCAGCGCGTGCTGCAGGGACCGCGCCGCCAGCCCGCGCTCGGCCCACCCGGCCAGGACGCCGGCGATGAGCTCGCCGCGGTCGAGCACCGGCGGCGGCCCGTCGCCGGCGCCGTCCTCGGGGCCGGCGAAACCGTCGTGCGCCAGCACGATCGCCCCCGGGCGCACGCCCTGCTGGGCCCGGGCGACCCGCTCGGCGTCCGGGACGTCCTTCCAGTCCCAGGTGGTGGGCCCCCAGAGCACCGGGAGCAGCCCGGCCGCGGTGGCCGCCCGCCAGTTGCGCACGGTCTGCCGGCCGTAGGGCGGCCGGGACCAGCGCACCGGCCGGCCGGTGACGTCCTCCAGCTCGGCCTTCCCGTCGCGCAGCGTGCGGGCCACCTCGTCCGCCGGGAGGGTCGGCAGCGCCCGGTGGTCGGCGCCGTGCAGGGCGACCTCGTGCCCCGCGGCGACGACCTCGGCGAGCAGGCCGGGGTGGCGGCGCACGCGGCCGAGCAGGACGAAGAAGGTCGCGGTCGCACGCGCGTCGGCCAGCGCGGCGAGCACTCGGTCGGTGCCGCCGGGCTCGGGGCCGTCGTCGAAGGTCAGCACGACCTCCGGGTGGTCGGTGCGCACCGACACGACCGAGCCGGCCAGCGCGCCGATCCCGCGGCGGACGATCCGGCGGGCACCCTGCACGACGGACGTGCTCATCCGGAGACCTCCCTCGACCACCGCCAGCGGCGCCCGCCGCGGGCGTACTCCTGGAACACCAGCCCGCAGGCCGCACCGCCCATCCCGGCTCCCCGGGCGACGGCGCGCAGGCCGCGGGCCCGGTGCCGATCCGAGTCGCAGGCGGCGCCCCAGGCCCAGCGCAGCGCGCCACCGCCGATCCGCAGCAGCCCGTGCAGCAACCCGCGGGCCCGCAGCCCCAGGCGCGCGGTGCGGCCCGCGGCCAGCCGGAGGTCGGTGCGGACGGCGGCGTTGCCGTGGCTCCAGGCCCGGGTCAGCACCCAGGTGCGGGTCATCCGCTCCCGGGAGACCTGGTCCACCACGACGGACTCGTCGCACCAGATCAGGTGTCCCCCGGCGCGGGTGAGCCGGCGGGTGAAGAGGTTGTCCTCCCCTCCCCCGAACCCAAGGTCGGCCGGGAAGCGGACGCCCAGCGCGCGGACGCGGGAGAGGTCGAGCAGCAGGTTGGAGGTGGCCGCGACCTCGACCGCGGTGCCGGTGGGCAGGCGCCGCCGGGTGAAGAAGCCGCCGGCGGCGATCCACGGGTCCAGCTCCCCGGCGGTCTCGACCCGGACCCGGCCGGCGACCGCCGCGGCGCCGGTCGCGGCCCAGGTGTCGAGCAGGGCGGCCAGCCAGCCCGGCTCGGGACGCTCGTCATCGTCGATGAAGGCCAGCACGTCGGCGTCCCGGGCCTCGTCGAGCGCCCGGTTGCGCACCGCGGCGATGCCGGGCGTGGGCTCGGCCACGTAGCGGAGGCCGGGGGCGGCCGCCGCGGCCGCCACCGCGGCCGCGCCACGTCGGGGATCGTTGTCGACCACGAGGACCTCGACGGCGGTGGCGCCGCCGCTCGCGGCCGCCACCTCGCCGGCCTGGGCCAGCAGCTGCGGCAGGAGCGCGGCGAGCTGCGCCGGACGGCGGTAGGTGGGCACCGCGACGACGACCCGCGCCGGTGCCCCGGCCGGGCGGGGGGGCGCCGCGGGAGCGGGCACGGCCGTCACCGGGAGCCGACCCCGGTCCGCTCCGCGCGTGCGGCCGGGCGGGTGCCGGGCCGGACGACGTCGGCCAGCCGCTCCCGGTAGCGGGCCGGGTCGTGTCGCGCACCGGCGGCGGCGGCGTCGGCCGAGGCCGCGGCGCGGACGGCGTCCCAGTCGGCCACCACCCGCTCGACGGCGTCGGCCCAGGCGGCGGGGCGGCCGGCGGGGACGACCTGCACCGCGGCGTACCCGCCGGCGGCCTCGCGCAGGCCGGGCAGCGCGCTGACCACGACGGGGCGGGCCGCCAGCACCGCCTCGACCGCGACGTTGCCGAAGGACTCGTCGACCACCGAGGGGACGAGCACCACGTCGGCGTCGGCGAGCAGCGGGCCGACGTCGGGACGGAACCCGAGCAGGTCGACCCGGTCGGTCAGCCCGGCGGCGGTGACCGCGGCCCGCAGCTCCGCCTCGAACCACTCGTACCCGGGGTAGACCGACCCGGCCAGCACCAGCCGGGCGTCGACCCCGCGGTCGAGCAGCTCGCGCAGCGCGGCGACCGCCACGTCCGGGCCCTTGCGCGGCGACAGCCGGCCGACGAACAGCAGGCGCACCGAGCCGTCGAGCCGGGCCCGGGCGGGAGTGGCCGCGTCCGGGCCGGTGACCGGGTTGGGGACGACGGCCACCCGCCCGGCGAGCGCCGGCAGCCGCCCCGTCAGCGCCGCGCGGGTGAACCGGCTGTTGGCGACGACCGCGTCGGCGGCGCGCAGGGACGACAGCAGTCCGCGCTGCGCCGCGCGCGGCCCCGGCCACTCGGCCTCGTGCACGTGGCAGACCACGCGGCGGCCGGCGAGCCGCGCCAGCAGCAGCCAGGACGGCAGCACCGTGGTGTTGACCAGCACGCCGTCCCGGCCCGCGCGGCGCACCAGCCGCAGCGCCGGCAGCAGGCCGCGGGCGGCGTCGCGCACCAGCCGCAGCAGCCCGGCCGGCCGCAGCAGCGACCGGCGCAGGACCGGCACCGGGACGACGACCACCCGCGCGCCCCGTCGCTCCAGCTCGGCGACCAGCGGGCCCTCCTCCGGCAGGGCGACGACCACGTCGCAGGTGCCGGTCAGCCCGCCGACCGACTCGAGCAGCACCCGGTCGGAGCCGTACAGCTCCGCGCCGGGGTGGGCGACCAGGAGCGCCGGCCGGCGCACCCGCGGCCGGGGGCCGGTGACCAGCGCCGGGAGCGCGACGGCGAGGCCGGACAGCGTTCCCGCGACCGCGGCCCGCAGCAGCCCCGGCGAGTGCAGCAGCTGCCGCCGCCCGCCGCGCATGAGGATGTCCCAGCTGATCGCCGGCGTGCGCAGGACCCAGCGCAGCAGCCGGCGGCGGTCGAGGTGGCGGGCGGCGAAGGCCAGCCGGTTGCGGCAGTTGTAGCGGTAGTAGAGGGCGGACTTGGCCCGCCCGCGACGGCCGTCGCCGTGGGTGCCGCCCTCGTCGTGCACGGCGGTCAGGTCCTCGCGGAGCACGACCGACCCGCCCGCGGCGACCGCCCGGTAACCGAGGTCGACGTCCTCCCAGTAGAGGAAGTAGCCCTCGTCGAAGCCGCCGATCCGCGTCAGCAGGTCGTCGTGCACCGTGATGCAGGCACCGCAGAGCCAGTCCCCCGGGTCGGGAACCGACGGATCGGCGTCGCGCGGGCGGCTGCGGACCCGGCCGTCGCGCAGGTCGGTGCGCGCCGCGCGGAAGACCACCGCGCCCGCGGAGTCGACCAGGAGCGGGCTGATGAGCGCCATGGGCTCGCGGAGGCTGTGCGCGTGCAGCTCGGCGACGACCGCGGCGCTGATGACGGCGTCGGGGTTGAGGAAGAGGAAGGTCCGGCAGCCCAGCTCCCGGGCGGCGGCCACACCGGCGTTGCAGGCGGCCCCGAAGCCGCGGTTGTCGGGCATGGCCACCACGTGCCAGCCCTGCTCCCGGCCGAGGTCCGCCACGTCGCGCCGGTTCGCGGCGGTGGAGAGGTTGTCGACCACCACGACGGCCACGTCGTCCCCGGCCAGGCGGGCCGGGGCGAGGTTGCGGCGGAGCAGGTCGGCCGACCCGAAGGAGACGACCACGATGCCCAGCCGGTCACCGCGCGCGGGGCCGGCGGGACCGGGCCGGGGCGGCGCCGGGACGACGGCCGTCATGCCGGGCCGCCGGGCCGTGCGGTGCCCACAGCGGTCGAACCAGTCATCGTGTCCCTCCAGCGCGCGGCCGGCGCGTCTCCCCGGGTGGCGTCGATCCGCGACCTGCGCGGTCCGCCACCTGCGCCGCTGATCGTGTCCGGGTCGGGCCCCGGTGTCCTCCCTCGTGCGGGGGACCCCGGGACGACCTCACCCCGGCGGGGAACCGCCGGGGTGAGGTCGTCTCCGGGAGGACCGTGCGGTCAGGCCGCGGGCGGGGTCCGCCCGGGCGCGCCGGCCCACAGGTCGTCCACGCGGACGGTGCCGGCGGCCGTGGCCGAGCGGGCGGTGTAGAGGTCCAGCCGCAGGCCACCGGCCCGCTGCAGCGCCGCGGTGGTGTCGGTCGCCCGCACCTGCCAGCCCTCCGGCTCCGCCGCTCCCTCGACCCAGGCCTTGGCCTGCAGCGAGGTCCCGCTGGCCTCCAGCCGCACGGTCAGCGCCGTGCCCGGCGTGTACCGACCGGGCAGGGTGGTCCCGGCCAGCCACGTCTCGCTCCAGTTGACCACCCGCACCAGGCCCAGCTGCACCGACCCGTCGGCGGCGAAGTACAGCTGCGTCTTGTACCGGGTGCCCCCCACGTTGCGGACACCCAGCGACAGGTAGGCCCCACCGCCGGCGGGTGCGCCGTCCAGGGTGACGTCGGCCTGGACGGTCAGGTCCTGCGCCGAGACGCCGAGCAGCGCGCCGGAGCTGCTGCCGGGTGCCGCGGTCACCCGCGCCTGCCCCCCGGTCACCTGGACGTCGGTCGTCCCGCCGTAGGACGTCCAGGGCCCGCCCACGTCCGCCGTCCCGAGCCCGCTGGTGACCTCACGCTCGAAGGCGTCCGCCGCCAGCGGCTGCACGGCCGGCTCCTCGGCCGGCGGCTCCTCGGTCGGCGGCTCCTCCGCGGGCGGCGGGGTCACCGGCGCGGTGACGGTGACCGCCCGCGTCACGGTCCCGGTCCCGCCGGCGTCGTCGGTGACGGTCAGCCGGACCTGGTAGGTGCCCGCCGCCGCGTAGGTGTGCGACGACGTGGCCCCGGTGCCGCTGCTGCCGTCCCCGAAGTCCCACGCGTGGGAGACGACGCGGCCGTCGGCGTCCGCCGAGCCGGACCCGTCGAGAGCCACGGTCAGGTCGGCGGGCGTGGCGGTGAAGGCCGCGGTCGGCGCCGCGTTCGGCACCGGCTCCGGCGCGGTCGGGACCGTCCCGGGGGCCTCGACGCGCAGGTCGTCGACGCGGACCGCGGTGGCCGCGGTGGCCGACCGGGCGGTGTAGACGTCCAGCCGCAGCCCACCCGGGCGCTGCAGGGCGGCGGAGGCGTCGCTGGCCTGCACCTGCCAGGCGGCCGGCTCGGCGGTGCCCGTGGCCCAGGCCTTGGCCCGCAGCTCGGCCGGCGCGTTCCCGGCGACCTCGAACCGCAGGGACAGCGCCGTCCCCGGCGTGTACCGGCCCGGCAGGTCCACGCCCGTCAGCCAGGTCTCGGCCCAGTCGACCACCCGGACCAGCGCCAGCTGCACGCGCCCGTCCGCGGCGAACCACAGCTGCGCCTTGTACCGGGTGCCGCCGACGTTGCGGCTGCCCAGCGACACCCAGGAGCCACCGCCGGTCGGCGCCCGGTCGAGCACGACGTCGACCTGCTCGGCCACGTCCTGGGCCGAGATCCCCAGCAGCCCGCCGGACGTGGTGCCCGCCGGTGAGGACACCCGGCCCGATCCGCCGGTCACCGAGGCCGTGCCGTAGGTGGTCCAGGGACCGCCCCGGTCGGCCACCCCGAAGCCGTTCGCCACCTCGCGACCGAACGCGTCCGCGGCGATCGCGCCAGGACCGGTCGGCGGCGCGGTGACCGTCACCTCCCGCGTGGTGGTCGCGGTCGCTCCGCGGTCGTCGGTGACGGTGAGACGCACCGTGAACGTGCCGGGGGCGGCGTAGGTGTGCGACGCCGTGGCACCCGTGCCCGTGGTGCCGTCCCCGAAGTCCCAGGCGTACCCGGTCAGCCGGCCGTCGGGATCGGTCGACGCGGAGGCGTCGAGGGCCACGTCGAGCTGGGTCGCCGTGGCGGTGAACGACGCGGTCGGGGCGCTGTTGGGGGCCTGCCCGGTGCGTCCGGCAGCGAGGTGGGCGGCCACCTGCCCGGCGGAGAGCGCGGTCGGGTACACCGCGACCTCGTCGATGCGCCCGGTGAACCAGGCGCTGCCCGACCAGCTGGTGTCCCCGCCGATGCGCCAGTAGCCGGTCAGCTGCTCGGCCGAGGTGACCTCCGGCCGGGTGCCGACCAGCTGGCCGTCGACGTGGAGCGACAGGCCGGCGCGGCTCAGGGTGCCGACGACGTGGTGCCAGCGGCCGTCGTTGTAGGCCGCCGTCGTCCCCACGGTGGACTTGGCGCCGTTGTACACGCCGAAGTGCACGCGTCCCGCGGTGTCCATGTAGACGTGCCGGTCGTACTTGGTGCTGGTGCCGGTCCGGGCGTTGCCGAAACCGACGATCTTGCCGCCGGTGGTCGACGTCGTCTGGAACCAGGCCTCCACGGAGAACGACTGGGGTCCCGGCTGGGCGGACGCCGGGGCGCCGAACCCGGTCGAGGTCCCGTTGAAGGCCGATGCCCGGTCGGCGTCAGCGGTGATGGCACCGGCCTGGTTGCGGGTGACCCCCGCGCCGAGGGTCATGTCGCGGGTGCCGGTGCGGTCGTGGGCGACGGTCCCGGACGCCTCGCCGAGGGGCCAGTGGGCCACCGCCCCGTCGCGGGCGACGAGCTGCGCGTAGGAGCGCGCCGGGCTGCTGTTGGCGGCGCCCACCGTCGCCGTCACCCAGCCGGAGGCCAGCCGGTTGCCGAAGGGGTCGGTCGCCACGACCTGGTAGCGGTGCGCGCCGGCCGTGGCGCCGGTGTCGGAGCAGGCGTAGGTGGGGAGGTCCCACCACCGGGACGGTCGGCTGACCTCGCAGGCCGGGACCGCTGTCTCGCTGTCCCGGTACACCCGGTAGGTGACGTGCTCGTTGTCCCGGTCGAGCGCCGCCGGCCAGGAGACGCGGACCGCCCCCGGGACCATGCCGACGGTCGGTGCGAAGGTCCCGTTGGGCTGCGGGCCCACCCGGTTCGGCGCCGTGGACGGGACGGCGAAGCGCACGAGCCCCTGCTGGTTCACGCCACCGACCCGGGGGAACTCGCCGCCGTAGACGACGTACTGACCGCTGGCCGAGACCGACCAGGCGGCCTGCCACTGCCCGGTGAAGGTGCCGACGGCGAACCGCGGCTCCCACGCCTGCAGCGCCGGCGCGGGCTGACCGACGAGGGAGAGGCTGCCGAGGGCCGTCGAGGTGGCGACGACCTTCCCCGTGGGGACGGCGCTCAGCGCGGCGCCGAACTGGAAGGCGCGCGGGGTCTGCTCCGGGTAGGCCTGGATCGAGCTGCAGTCGTGCGGGTGGCCGGCCACGTAGAGGGCGCCGCCCATGGGCGTGTTGGAGTAGGTGTCACCGCGACAGGGGCTGAACCAGACGACCGCACCGCCGTCGGCCCGGGCGGCGAAGGCGCCCTCGAGGTTGCCGGGGCCGTAGTAGTCGTAACCGGTGCCGTAGACGTTGGTCCCGTCGGTGCTGAGGCTGTAGATCGCCGAGTTGACGCCCTGGTTGGTGATGAGGGAGTTCAGGGCGAACGGCCGCGTCGCGCCGGTCGCACCGTCGAGCGCGCCGACGCCGGTCGCCTTGACGCCGTTCAGCGTGTCGAAGCGGCCGGCGGCCACGACCTGACCGCCGCTGCCGGCCAGGACGAGCGCGAGCACCTCGGTGCTGGTCCGGGCGTTGGCCACCGGGTCGTTGGGCAGCCGGTTCCCGGTCGTCGGGCCGACGCCGGGCTGCGGGGCCCACGGCAGCAGCGCGCCGGTCGCCGCGGACACCGCGGCCAGGCTGCGCCGCGCGGTCGTCCCCACGGCGGTGATGCTGCCGCCGAGGTAGACCGTCGAGTTGCTGGCCGCGATGGCGCGCACCTGGCCGGTGACCGCCGGGCGGAACTCGGCGACGAGCTGCCCGGTCGCGGTGCTGTAGGCCGCGATGCGGCTGCGGACCTGCCCGTTGGCGCGGGTGAAGTCACCGCCGACGTAGATGCGGGAGCCGTCCGGGGACGCCGCGACGGCCACGGCCTGGCCGTTGAGGTCGGGGGCGAAGGACGTGACCAGCTCGCCGGTGCGGATGTCGTAGGCCAGCAGGTTGTTGCGGGTGGTCTCCTGGGTCCCCGCCGCTGCCCCGGCCGGCCTGGCGCTGGAGAACCGCCCGGCCACGTACACGGTGTTGCCGACGACGACCTGTGCCCAGGCGACGCCGTTGATCTGCACGGTCGGCAGCGGGTCCGCGGTGACGGTGGCGGGGGTGGCCGGGTCGGCCGGGTCGAGTGGCGCGCTGTCCGCGAGCGCGCTGGTGGGCGCGAGGACACCAACCCCGAGCAGCAGGCCCACCAGGCCCGCGATGAACGACCGCGACCAGCCGGCCAGGAGTGCAGACAACGTTGTTCCCCCGCTCGTCGAGCACGACAGTGGTCCTGGAGACGGACCAGCGGGCGAACACTAAGCGTGACGACCGAGCGGCCGTATCCCCTGATGTGGTGACACCCCGTGATCGGGGGACCCGAATCGCGGTGACTGCGGACGGGGGCCGGGACGACAGCAGGGCCCCGGCCGGGTGGCCGGGGCCCTGCTGGTGGCGAGGTGGGGGCGGTCAGCCGACCGCACCGGTGAACACGAGGAACGGCGCGCCGGCACGCGGGCTGACGGAGACGGTGACGCTGTCTCGGTCGTCGGCCGGGACCGTGAAGACGTAGACCCCCTCGGCGGAACCCCCCTGCTCGAGGGTCCCCGAGAAGGGCGCCGCCGACGGGTCGTCGAGCGGCGAGGCCGGCAGCCGCTCCCCGCCGTGGGCGAGGTCCACCGCCACCCCGGCCAGGTCCACCGGCTCCGCCGTCCCGTTGCGCAGCAGCACGGTGACCCGCAGCGCCGGACCCGACATGTTGCCCGGGCCGACCCCGGTGCCCTCGATCGCCTCGATGCCCGCGACGGTCGCGCTCAGCCCGTCGGCGGACTCCGCCGGCCGGTCCAGGGGGACGGCCGGCAGGCTCGGGGGCAGCTCGTCCGCCACGACGCCGCCGACCGGCTCGGGCGGCGGTCCGGTGGGGGGATCGGGCTGCTCCGCCGGCGGCTGCGGCCCGGGGGCCGGCGCCGTGGACGGTGCCGTGGGAGCTGCGGAGGTCGCCGCGGCGGCGGTGCCGCGGTGAGGGGACCCGTCCTCACCACCGGTGAGCAGGACCACGGCGGCGACGGCGAGGAGGGCGGCCAGCAGGCCGAGCGCGACCAGGAGCGGCCGGCGCGGGGCCCGGGCCTGCGGCGGGACGTCGGTGCTCATCGGGTCAACCTGCCCATCTCTGCGAACCACCGGACGGAGGCGAGGGCCAGGAACCCGGCCGCCGCCACGAAGAGGGCCGTGTAGGCCGGGAGGAACAGCGCCGGCCAGCCGTACAGCACGAAGGCGCAGGCGAGCAGCCCGTAGTCGGTGGGCAGCGTGAGCAGCGAGCGACCCACGCCGGGCCGCCGGTCGGTCGGCTGCGCACGGGTCGGCGCCCCGTGCCGGGCCCGGAGGGCCTCGTTGAGCATGGTGGCGAAGTAGGTGACGGCGTCGGCGACGCAGTACCCCAGCGGCACCAGCAGCAGCCAGCCGTCGTCCACGGTGCCCGAGCGGTAGAGCCCGATCAGCAGCGCCAGGTGCAGCGCGGAGGCCTTGACCGCGTCGATCACGTGGTCGAGCCACTCCCCGGCCGGGGAGCCACCCCCGCGCAGCCGGGCCAGCTGCCCGTCGGCGGAGTCCAGGCCGTACCCGAGCAGCAGCAGCGCGGTGACGGCCAGGCCGACGGGCACGCTCGGGGAGGCCAGGGCGAGCAGGACCAGCGCGGCGGTGGTGCAGGCGGCGCTCAGCCCGGTCACGGCGTTGGGGGTGAGCCCGGCGGTGTACGCGAGCGCCGCCAGCAGCCGGCCCAGCGGGCGGTTGACGAAGCGGGAGTAGGCCGGCGCCCCGGTGGCGCCCTTCTGCGCGGTGGAGAGCCGGCGCAGGGTGGCGCCCAGCCCCTCCGCGGGGAGCGCCGGCGCGGCGGTCACGGCTGCCCCGCCGGGAGCCGTTCGGCCTCCGGCACCGGCGCCGGCACCGGGACGTCCACCGACGTCCCGGGTGCGGGCGGCGGCGGGGGCAGGAGGGCGTCGGCCGCGGTGGGCCGGCGCCGTCCGGACGGGCGCCGACGAGGGAACCGGCGTCCGGCCAGCCGGGCCGCCAGCTCCTCGTAGCCCGCGGCCACCTCGTCCCAGTCGTAGGCGGCGGCCCGCTCCCGGGCCCGCTCCCCCGCCCGCAGGGTGCCCTCGGGGTCGGCCTCCGCGGCCTCGGTCGCCCGGGCGACGTCGGCCGGCGTGCGGAACCACCGCCCGGACTCCCCGACGACCTCGCGGTTGAAGTCGACGTCGTAGGCGGTGACCGCCGCGCCGGCGCCGATGGCGCGCAGCAGCGAGGGGTTGGTGCCCCCGACCGAGTGCCCGTGCAGGTAGGTGCAGGCGTGCGCGTAGAGCTGGTCGAGCAGCTCCTGGTCCCAGACGCCGCCGAGGAAGCGCACCCGGTCGTCGGCCAGGGCGTGCACGCGCCGGGTGTAGGCGTCCGAGTAGGGCGCCGAGCCCACCACCACGAGCGGGCGCGTCGCCGCGCTGGCCACGTAGCCCTCGACCACCAGGTCGACGTGGTTCTCCGGCTCGAAGCGGGCGACCACCAGGTGGTACCCGCGGGCCTCGAGCCCGACCTCGCCGAGCCGGTGGGCACCGGGCCGGATGCGGGGCGCCCCGTAGGCCAGCAGGGTCGTCGGTGCGGCGAAGGCGTCGCGGTAGTAGTCGGCGATGCCCTGCGCGTCGGCGATCAGGACGTCGGACCAGCGGACGGCGAGCGCCTCGGCGGTCCGGTAGTACCGGCGTCCGGTGGGACCCCACTTGGCCCGCTTCCACTCCAGGCCGTCCACGTGGGTGGCGACCGGGATCCGCGCGGCCCGAAGGAGGGGCAGCAGCGGCGCGTTGGCCGCGTTGAACACGATCGCCACGTCGGTGCGGTGGGTCAGCAGGTGCTGCACCGACAGCGCGGTGTGGCTCAGCGTCTCCAGCGCGCGGCGGCGGGCGGCCGGCAGGTGGACCAGCCGCATGCCCAGGTGCTCGGCCGGGGGCGGCCCGGCGGCGTCCGGCGTGGTGCGGCAGTAGACGACGACGTCGTGACCGCGGTCGGCCAGCCGGCGGCCGACCTCCTCGACGGCGGTCTCGAAGCCGCCGTAGCGCGCGGGCACGCCCCGCGTGCCCACCATGGCGATGCGCAGCCTGTCCACCGTGCCTCCGATCAGGGGCGTCTCTGGAGGGACGTCGTCTCCGACGGGACCGACCGCCGTCCCTCGGGGGTGCATCGGCGGCGGGGGCGGTCCGGGTGAGCCGGGCGGGTGGGACCTCACCCGCACGGGTCACCGGACCGGCGGCGCTCAGTAGGCGCCGGAGCTGGCCAGGACGGCGCGCACCGTCTTGGCGAGGATGAGCAGGTCCAGGGCCAGCGACCAGTTCTCCACGTACCGCAGGTCCAGGCGCACGGCCTCCTCCCACGGCAGGTCGCTGCGGCCGGAGATCTGCCAGAGGCCGGTGAGGCCGGGCTTGACCAGCAGCCGGCGGCTGACCGAGGTGTCGTAGCGCGCCACCTCGCCCGGCAGCGGCGGTCGCGGCCCGACCAGCGACATCGAGCCGGCCAGCACGTTGAACAGCTGCGGCAGCTCGTCGAGGGAGAAGCGGCGCAGCCACCGGCCCACGGGGGTGACGCGCGGGTCGACCCGCATCTTGAACAGCAACCCGTCGGAGATGTTCTGCCCGGCGAGCGCCTCGACCTGGCGGTCGGCGTCGACGACCATGCTGCGGAACTTGAGGATGGTGAACACCCGGCCGTTCGCGCCGACCCGCTCCTGGCGGTAGAGCACCGGGCCGGGGCTGCCGGCCCGCACCGCGACGGCGATGACCAGCAGCACCGGGGCCAGCAGCAGCAGCGCCACGGCGGCGGCGGCGCGGTCGATCCCGCCCTTCACCACGCGCTGCCAGCCCTCGAAGTGCGGCTGCTCCACCGACAGCAGCGGCAGCCCCTCGAAGGGCCGGATGTGCAGCCGGGGGCCGGCGACCTCGATGAGGCCGGGGGCGACGAGCAGCTCCAGGCCCGAGCCCTCCAGCTCCCAGGACAGCTCCCGGAGGTACTGGGCCGCGGTCTCGCTGGCCGAGGTCACCGCGACGGTGTCGGCGCCGGCGCGGCGGGCCACGGCGAGCACCTCGTCCAGGCCGCCCACCGGGAGGGCGGCGGCCTCGGCGACCCGGACCCGGTCGGCGGGGGTGACGCAGGCGGCGACCACGTCCAGGCCCGCGTAGCGCTCCCGGCGCAGCCGGGCGGTGAGCTCCAGCACGGCGGAGCCGCGGCCGACCACGACGACGCGCTTGGTGCACATCCCGCGGGCCCGCAGCCCCCGCAGCGAGCACCGGGCCGCGTAGCGCAGGGCCAGGGTCGCGACGGCGAGGGCGGGGATGGCTCCGACGACCAGCGCCCGGGAGAGGTCGAGCCGGGCGGCGTAGGAGACGAAGCCGGCAGCGGCCAGCAGGAGGAAGCCGGCGCGCAGGACCGCGCGGTACTCGTCGCTACCCGTGCCGAAGAGCCGCTCGGAGTACGCCCCGCACGCCCACAGCAGCACCGGCCACAGCAGCACGAGCCCGGCGGCGGCCGAGGTCAGCGAGGTCGGTGCGTCGTCGTGCACCAGCAGGACGGCGGCGGCGGCCAGCGCGGCGGCCAGGGCCTCCGCGGCGACGAGGGCCACGACGTAGCGGCCCGCCCAGGTCGTCCCGGCCGGGCGCGTCCCGGTCGCGGCGGCGCCGACCGGGGACGTCGTCGTCCCCAGCCCGGCCATGGTGTGGTCCAGCAGCACGGTTCCCCCCGAGCATCACGGTGCGTGGTCGGTCGGGGATCGGGTCCGGGGTGCCGAGGGAGGATTCCTGGGCTTTTCCCCGGTCGGACCGCCCGGCGACCGGCCAACACTCACACTGCGTGACGACAGGAGTCAACGCGGAGCCGGCCGGGTCACCCGATGAGGGGGGCTCGCCGTCCCTCAGGTGCGGGGGTGGACGACGTTCTGCGCGGCCTCGAGGCCGCGGGCGAGGAGCTCCTCGGTGGCGTCGGCCGCCTCGGCGACGAGGAGGTCGAGCTCCTTGCGCTCGGTCGCCGAGAAGTCCCGGAGCACGAAGTCGGCGGGGTCCTGCCGCCCGGGTGGGCGGCCGACGCCCACGCGCACCCGCAGGTAGTCGCGGGTGCCGGTGGAGCGGGAGACCGAGCGCAGCCCGTTGTGCCCGCCCTCGCCGCCGCCGCGCTTGAGTCGCACGCTGGCGAAGGGGATGTCGAGCTCGTCGTGCAGCACGACGAGCTCGGTGGCCGGGATCGAGTGGTAGTCGAGGAGGCCGCGGACCGGGCCGCCCGACTCGTTCATGTAGCAGGTGGGGCGCGCCAGGACGACGCGGCGGCCGGCCAGCCGGCCCTCACCGATGAGGCTGCGGGCGCGCTTGCCCTTGCCGGGCGAGAGCCGCACCCCGGCCCGGGCGGCCAGCTCGTCGAGGACCATCGCCCCGACGTTGTGCCGGTTGCCCGCGTACGAGGGCCCCGGGTTGCCGAGCCCGACGACCAGGTACGGGCCCTCGGGCACGACGGCGGGGGCGCCGGCGGTGCCGGCGCCCCCGCGGGTCGCGTTCTCGCTCAGGACGTGCCTCAGCCGCTCTTCTCGGCGGACTCCATCGACTCGCCGCTGCCCTGGTCCAGCGGCTCGGGGACGACGTCGCCCTCGCCGGTGCCCTCCTCGGCCTCGACGGACTCCTCGCGCTCGATGCCGGCCTCGGCCTCGGCCTCGGCCAGCTCGGCCTCGAGGGCCTCGGCGGTCGGGGCGGCCATGAGGTTGACGACCAGCGCCTCGGGGTCGGTGAGCAGCGTGACGCCGGAGGGCAGCGACAGCTCGCTCGCGTGCACGCCCTGGCCGGCCTCGCGGCCGGTGACGTCGACCTCGACGGTCTCGGGGATCGAGGTGGCGGGGGCCTCGACGGACACGGTGTTGAGCTCGACGCTCACCAGCGTCTCGGCGGCGGCGTCGCCGGTGACGTGGACCGGGATGTCGACGGTCACCTTCTCGCCGCGGCGGACGACGAGGAGGTCGACGTGCTCGTGCACGCGGGTCAGCGGGTCGCGCTGGACGGCCTTGGTCAGCGCCAGGTGCTCCTTGCCGTCGAGGACGACGGTGAGCAGCGCGTTGGTGCCGCCGTTGCGCAGCGCCGCGGCGAACTCGAGGGCCGGCAGGGACAGGTGGACGACGTCCTGGCCGTGCCCGTACAGGACGGCGGGGACGCGCCCGGCCCGGCGGGTACGGCGGGCGCTGCCCTTGCCGAACTCGGTGCGGGCCTCGGCGACGAGGCGGAAGTCAGCCACGGTGGTGTGCTCCTCGGGAGGTGGATCCGGGTCT
Organism: Geodermatophilus sp. SYSU D00758; assembly: GCF_054049955.1. Taxonomy (NCBI): domain Bacteria; kingdom Bacillati; phylum Actinomycetota; class Actinomycetes; order Geodermatophilales; family Geodermatophilaceae; genus Geodermatophilus; species Geodermatophilus sp. SYSU D00758. The sequence goes on along the minus strand of NZ_JBJGYK010000003.1, from coordinate 42,497 downwards.
GCAGCCGGCACGCGACGCGGCACACCTCGGGACAGGCACACGCACGTCGATCACGGAGTACGGCGGACCGTCTCCCTCGCCGGGCAACTCGACCAGCGTACCCGACCGGCGGGAGCCGCCTGCCGGGACGCTGCTGCGGCGGCGTCGTCCCCCTGGCACCGGGCCCGGGCCGCGACTGCGGAGAAGTCGTCACCCAGCAGGTCCGCCCGGCGACGACTTCCCGGCAGTCGGGCTGCCGCCCGGCCGAGTGCGGCGGCAGGGCTCAGCGCCGGCGGGCACGGCACCTGGCCGCGGTGCGGTGCCGTCGAGGAGCGGGGCCCGGAGGGCGACAGCGTCACGACGCCCCGTCGAAGAGGCTCGTGACCGAGCCGTCCTCGAAGACCTCCTTGATCGCCCGCGCCAGCAGGGGGGCGATGGAGAGCACGGTGAGCTTGTCGAACTGGCGGGCCGGCTCGATGGGCAGCGTGTTGGTCACGATGACCTCGCTGACCCGGCTGTTCTTCAGCCGGTCCACGGCCGGCCCGGAGAGGACGCCGTGGGTGGCGGTGACGATGACGTCGGCGGCGCCCGCCTCGAACAACGTCTCGGCGGCCTTCACGATCGTGCCGCCGGTGTCGATCATGTCGTCGACCAGGATGCAGACCCGGCCCTCGACGTTGCCGACCACGCTGTTGGCGACCACGGAGTTCGGCTGCGTCTCGTCGCGGGTCTTGTGGATGAAGGCCAGCGGGGTGCCGCGACCGAGCTTGTTCGTCCAGCGCTCGGCCATGCGCACCCGCCCGGAGTCCGGGGAGACGACCGTGAAGTCCCGGTCACCCCACTTCTCGCAGAGGTGGTTGACGAGCAGGTCCAGGGCGAAGAGGTGGTCGACCGGCCCGTCGAAGAAGCCCTGGATCTGCGCGGTGTGCAGGTCGACGACCATGAGCCGGTCGGCGCCGGCGGTCTTGAACAGGTCGGCCACCAGGCGGGCGGAGATGGGCTCGCGGCCGCGGTGCTTCTTGTCCTGGCGGGCGTAGGGGAAGAAGGGGGCGACGACGGTGATCCGCTTGGCCGACGCACGCTTGAGGGCGTCGACCATGATCAGCTGCTCCATCAGCCAGGTGTTGATGGGCGCGGTGTGGCTCTGCACCACGAAGGCGTCGCAGCCGCGGACCGACTCCTCGAACCGCACGAACAGCTCGCCGTTGGCGAACTCGTACGACGCCGTCGGCGTCGGCGTGACCCCCAGGTGCCCGGCGATCTCCTCGGTCAGCTCCGGGTAGGCCCGGCCGGAGAACAGCATCAGGCTCTTGCTGGTGGTCTGCCGGATGGCGCTCATCGGCTCTCGCCCCTACGTGTCGTCGTCGCTGGTGCCGGCCGTCTCACCCGGCCCCGGCCGTCCCGGGGTCGGCCTCCTCGGCCGCCTCCGCCGCGCGGGCGGAGGCCGTTCCCGGTCGGCGTCGGCCGACCCAGCCTCCCACATTGCGCTGCTTGGCCCGCGCGACGGCCATGGCCCCCGGTGGGACGTCCGACACGATGACCGACCCGGCGGCGGTGTAGGCGCCGTCCCCCACGGTGACCGGCGCCACGAGCATCGTGTCGGAGCCGATCCGCACGTGGTCGCCGACGGTCGTGCGGTGCTTGGCGATGCCGTCGTAGTTGACGAACACCGTCGCCGCGCCGACGTTCGACCCGCGGCCGATGGTGGCGTCGCCCACGTAGGAGAGGTGCGGCACCTTCGAGCCCTCACCCACCTCGGCGTTCTTCGTCTCGACGAAGGCACCCACCTTCGCCCCGCGCGCGAGCCGGCTACCGGGACGCAGGTAGCCGAACGGGCCCACCCAGGCCTCCGGGCCGATCTCGGCGCCCAGGCAGTGCGAGCGCACCACGGTGGCGTCCTCGGCCACGGCGCAGTCGACGAGGGTGGTGTCCGGGCCGACCACCGCGCCGGTGGCCACGGAGGTGGCCCCCCGCAGGTGCACGCCGGGCTCGAGCAGCGCGTCGGGCTCGACGGTGACCGTGACGTCGACCCACGTGGTGGCCGGGTCGACGACGGTGACACCGGCGCGCATCAGCCCGTCGAGGACGCGGTCGTTCAGCGTCCGGCGGCGGGCGGCCAGCTCGCGGCGGTCGTTGCAGCCGAGGACGTCGACCGGGTCCTCGGCGGGCGCCCCGCCGACCGGGTCGCCGTCGCCGGCCAGCAGGGCCAGCACGTCGGTGAGGTACTGCTCGCCCTGGTCGTTGTCCTCACCGAGCCGGCCCAGGGCCCGGCGCAGCGCGGCGGCGTCGCCGACGTAGACCCCGGCGTTGACCTCGCGCACCGCCCGCTGCTCGGGGGTGGCGTCGCGCTCCTCCACGATCGCCCGCACGGCGCCGTCCTCGTCGCGCACGATCCGGCCGAGCCCGGTGGGGTCGTCGACCACGGCGGTGAGCACGGTCAGCGCGTGCCCGGCGGCCACGTGCGCGTCGACCAGCGCGCGCACGGTCTCCGGCCGCAGCAGCGGGGCGTCGCCGTTGACGATCAGCACGGGCCCGTCGAGGTCGGGGACGGCGGCCAGCGCCACGGCGGCCGCGTGCCCGGACCCGCGCTGCTCCTCCTGGACGACGGGCAGCGCGGCCGGCGCGACCTCGGCCAGGTGGGCCTCCACCGCCTCCCGGCCGGCGCCGACCACGACGACGGTCGACCGCGCGGCCAGCGGCTCCGTGGCGGCGAGGACGTGGCCGAGCATGCTGCGCCCCCCGAGGGCGTGCAGCACCTTGGGCGTCGACGACCGCATGCGGGTGCCCTGGCCGGCGGCGAGCACGACGACGCCGGCGATCCCGCCCTCGGGGCCGGTCTGCGGCGGGGATGCGGTCACGGGTCTCCTCCGTAGGGGGCGGTGCGCCGACCCGGGCGGGCGACCGGGTCCGGCGCGACTGCGGTCGGTGCGTCTGCTGGGGGACTCGGACTCGAACCGAGACTTCCCGGCTCCAAAGGCCGGCGGGCTGCCGATTACCCCATCCCCCACCCCGGGTGCCGCCGGTGGCGACGGCACGCGCGGACGCGGTCGGCGTCCCCCGGAGAGTAGGCCGTCACCCGCCGCCGGCACCGCGCGGCACGGCACCCGGCCCCACCGCGCGGGCCTCCCTACGGTGACGTAGGTTACGCACCCAGCAGCCCCGGGTGCCCAGCGACCGGCAGTCTCCGGGCCCTCCCCCACCCTCCTGGAGACCGCGTGCCCGCCCCTGCCGTCACCCGCCCCACCGCGCCGCCCCGGCCGGCCGATCCCGACGCCGGGCTGCCGGCCAACGCCCTCGGCAAGGAGAAGGGCCCCCTGGAGCAGCTCACGCTGTACGTGTTCGTCGTGGTGCCCTTCCTGGCGCTGGCGGCCGTCGTCCCGGCGGTGTGGGGGTGGGGCCTGTCCTGGCTCGACGTCGGCCTGGCCGTCGGCTTCTACTTCCTCACCCTGCTGGGCATCACGGTCGGCTACCACCGGCACTTCACGCACGGGTCGTTCAAGGCCGCCCGGCCGCTGCGCGTCGGCCTGGCCGTGGTCGGCTGCATGGCGATCCAGGGGCCGGTCGTCCAGTGGGTCGCCGACCACCGCCGGCACCACGCCTTCTCCGACCGCGAGGGCGACCCGCACTCGCCGTGGCGCTACGGCAGCGACGCCCGCGCCCTGCTCAGAGGCATGTGGCACGCCCACCTCGGCTGGCTGTTCGACCGGCGGCAGACCAACCCCGAGCGCTACGCCCCGGACCTGCTCAAGGACACCACGCTGCGGCGCACCAGCCGGCTGTTCGTCGTCTGGGCCTTCCTGAGCCTGGCCCTGCCCGCCGTCGTCGGGGGCGTCGTGACCGGCACCTGGACCGGCGCCTGGACGGCGTTCTTCTGGGCCGGCCTGGTGCGCGTGGCGCTGCTGCACCACGTCACCTGGTCGATCAACTCGGTCTGCCACGTCGTCGGCAACCGGCCGTTCGCCTCCCGGGACCGGGCCACGAACTTCTGGCCGCTGGCGATCCTCAGCGCCGGCGAGTCGTGGCACAACCTGCACCACGCCGACCCGACCTGCGCCCGCCACGGGGTGCTGCGCGGGCAGGTCGACATCAGCGCCCGGGTGATCTGGGCGTTCGAGAAGCTGGGGTGGGCCCACTCGGTGCGCTGGCCCGACCCCGTCCGGCTGGCCGCGCGGCGGGTCCCCGCACCGGCGCCGTCCTGACCCCCGTCCCGGCCGCCGCCCCGTCCGGCCGGCGGGCGCGGATGAGCGGCGCCCAGCGCCGTGCCCAGCTGCTCGACGTGGGCCGCGAGCTGTTCGCCCGGCGCGGCTACGCGGCCACCTCGGTCGAGGAGCTCGCCGCCCGCGCCGGGGTCAGCAAGCCGGTCGTGTACGAGCACTTCGGCGGCAAGGAGGCGCTGCACGCCGCCGTCGCCGACCGCGAGCTGCGGCGGCTGCTCGACCGGTTCGGGGCCGCGCTGGCGGCCGGTGGGCCGCCGCGGACCCTGCTGGAGGGGGCGGCCGCGGTGCTGCTGGACTACGTGGCCGACGACACCGACGGCTTCCGGGTGCTCTCCGCCGACTCCCCGGCGAGCGGCGGCGCTCCCCCCGGCCCCGCGCTGCTCGGCGAGCTGGCCGCCCGCGTGGGGCACGTGCTGGCCGCCGAGTACCGCCGCCGGGGCCTCGACCCGGGGCTGGGGGCGCTGCACAGCCAGGCCTTCGTGGGGATGGTGGCCCTGGTCGGCCAGTGGTGGCTGCCCACCCGGTCACCCGGCCGCGCCGAGGTGGTCGGCGCCCTGGTGGACCTCGCCTGGGACGGCCTGGCCCGCCTGCGGCCTCCCGGCACGCCCTGAGCGGGGGCCGGCCGGCGCCTGCTCAGCCCACGAGGCGGGCGCCGTGGACCGGGCCGTGCACCGCGCGCACGGTGCGGTAGACCCCCTCACCGGCCAGGGTGGCGGCCAGCCGGACGGCGGCGTCGGCGTCCTCGACCAGCGCGGCCACGGTGGGCCCCGAGCCGCTCACCAGGGCGCCGACCGCCCCCGCCGCGGTGGGCGCCCGCAGCGCCCGCCGCAGGTCGGGGCGCAGGGACAGCGCGGGGGCCTGCAGGTCGTTGGCCAGCGCGGCGGCCAACGCCTCCGCCGGCCCGGACCGCAGGGCGGCGATCACCGGCTCGGCGGGGTCGAGGTCGGTGCCGGCGGGGACCCGGCCGTCGGCGCGCAGCCGGTCGAGCTCGGCGTACACGGCCGGCGTGGACAGCCCCTCCCCGGCGATGCCGAGCACCCAGTCCCACCGGCGCCGGGCCAGGACCGGCGAGAGCTGCTCGCCGCGCCCGGAGCCCAGCGCCACCCCGCCGTGCAGGCTGAAGGGGACGTCGCTGCCCAGCCGGGCGGCCAGCCCGGCGAGGTCGCCGCGGGTGGCGTGGGTGCCCCACAGGGCGTCGAGCGCGACGAGCGCGGCGGCGGCGTCCGCGCTGCCCCCGGCCAGCCCCGCGGCGGCGGGGATGGACTTGTCGATCGTGATGGCGGCGTCCGCCGCGACGCCGGCGTGCTCGGCGAGCAGCTCGGCGGCCTGCCAGACGAGGTTGCGCCGGTCGGTCGGGACGGCGCCCGCTCCCGGAGCCGCCGTGCTCCCCTCGCCGGTGACGGCCAGCGACAGGCCCCGCCCGCGGCGGACGGTGACCGTGTCGAACAGCGACACCGCGAGGTAGACGGTGCGCAGCTCGTGGAAGCCGTCGGGGCGCAGCGGGCCGACCGCGAGGTGGACGTTCACCTTGGCCGGGGCGCGGGCGGTGACCGTGCCGTCTCCGGTGATGCGGCCGGGGCCCCCGGAGGTCGCCCAGCTCACGGCCGGGTCTCCCCGGCGACGGCCGCGAGGCGGGCGAAGTCGGCCACGGAGAGCTGCTCGCCCCGCGTGGCCGGGTCGATCCCGGCGGCCCGCAGCCGCTCCTCGGCCGCCGCCGGGCCGCCCGCCCAGCGGGCCAGCGCCGCGCGCAGCCCCTTGCGGCGGGTGGCGAAGGCGGCGTCGACGACCGCGAACGTCGCCGCACGGTCCCCCGGCGGCGGGGGCCGCCGGTCGAGGGCGACCAGCCCGGAGTCGACGTTGGGCTCGGGCCAGAACACCCGCCGGCCGACGTTGCCGGCGCGCCGGACCTCGCCGTACCAGGCCGCCTTCACGGAGGGGACCCCGTAGGCCGGGGACCCCGGCGCGGCGGCGAGCCGCTCGGCGACCTCGGCTTGGACGAGGACCAGCGCACGGCGCAGCGAGGGCAGCAGCTCCAGCAGGTGCAGCAGCACGGGCACGGCCACGTTGTACGGCAGGTTGGCCACGAGCGCAGTCGGGAGCGGGCCCGGCAGCTCCCGGACCCGCAGCGCGTCGGCCTCGACGACGGTGAGCCGGTCGGCGAGGTCGGGGCGGCGGGCGGCCACGGTGGCGGGCAGCAGCGCGGCCAGCCGCGGGTCGATCTCCACGGCGGTCACGGCGGCGGCCTCGGGCAGCAGCCCCAGCGTCAGCGAGCCCAGGCCCGGCCCGACCTCGAGGACGACGTCGTCGGCGCGCAGCTCGGCGGTGCGCACGATGCGCCGGATCGTGTTGGCGTCGTGCAGGAAGTTCTGCCCGAGGGTCTTGGTCGGGCGCAGGTCGAGCTGCTGGGCCAGGTCGCGGATGGCGGCCGGGCCCAGCAGCCCGTCGGACGGTGTGCCGGTCAGGAGGACCCGATCAGCTGAACAGCCGGGGTCCGCAGTGCGGCCACTGGCCGGCGCCGGAGCGCTGGTACAGCAGCTGCGCGCGGTAGGTCTGCTCGTCGGCGGAGGCCGCGGCCGGGTCCCCGGTGCCGCCCACCGAGTTCCAGGTGGCCTGGGAGAACTGGTACATGCCGCGGTACCTACCCGTGGAGCTCACCGCGTTCGGCCGCCCGCCGGACTCGCACTGCGCGAGCGCTGCCCAGTTGAGGCCGTCGGCGCTCGGGGTGTTCCCCGAGGAGACGGGGGCGGCCGGGCGCTCCTTGGTGCCCACGCTCACGAGCTCGTCGACCGGCTGGCGGGTCACGGTCTGGGAGAGCTGCTCGCGGCCGGTCTCGACGCCGTCGGTGACGGTGACCCGGAAGACGGTGGCCTGCTCGCCGTCCACGCCCTGCCGGGTGACCGCCTCGTCGCCCTCGAGGCGCTCCGGGTCGGCGGTCTCGACGGTCGCGTGCGGGATCGCGGCGACCTCGGTGACCTCGGTGACCTGGACGCGGAACACCTGCAGCCGCATGCGGTCCAGCAGCGCCTGCTCCGGATAGAGGCTCGTGCGGTCGGTGGGCGCGAGCGCGATGCCCCGCTCGGCGAGGAGGTCGCCGGCGGTCGGTGCGGTGGTGGTGACCACCTGCTCGGTGCCGTCGACGACCAGGGTGACGTCCTTGGGCGTGGTGATCGACAGGGCCATGCCGTCGAGGGGCAGCCGCTCGCTGCGGCTGGCCGAGAGCACGATGTCCTCGGCCCGGTACCCCAGCTGGTCGAGCGCCTCCTCGACCGACAGCGCGGTGACGTGGACCTCGCTGGTGACGCCGTCCACGGTCAGCTGCAGCGGGCGGGCCCGGTTGACCACCACCGTGTCGCCGTCGGCCACCGGCGCCGCCGGCTCCGGCAGGACGACGTCGTGCGCCCGGGTCCGCAGGCCCTCGTCCTCGAGCACCTCGGCGACGGTCGAGGCGTAGGTGCTGACCTCGCGCGCCTGGCCGTCGACGGTGAGCGTCACCGACTTCTGGGCGGCGAAGTAGGCCAGGGAGCCGCCCACCAGTCCGCACAGGACGAGGGCGAAGAGGGCGAGCTTGAGCGTTCGGGCCACGGCACTTCCAGGGGTCTCCGGACCCGGGCAGAGGACCGTTTCCAGCACCCGCACGGCAGCCGATCAGGAGCGGGGACTCCCGGTCGGTGGACGCCGCCCGGGTCGATCCCCACCCCGGCTGGTTCCGACACGTTAACGGACTCGGTGCACCGGACAACGATGCGTGGCGAGTGAACCAGGGCGGCGATGTGTCGACTCGTGGACGCGCCGACACGGAGGGTCAACGGCGCGCCGGGTGAGGCCGGTGTGACGGGTGGGCAGCGTGGGGCCCGCGAGGTGACGAGGGCCACAGCACGATGCCCGGGACCGGGCCGGCGCAGGGCCCGGACCGGGCCGGTGGGTGGCCGCTCAGCCGGTCAGGGCGCGCTCCCCGTTGCGCACCGGGCGCAGCCAGGTGACCAGGAACCCGGCCACGGCGAGCCCGGCGGCCAGCCCCGCGAAGCCGCCGGCCACGAGGGCCACCGGCAGCAGGTCGGCGCCGTCGGTGACGCGGTCGCCGAGGTCGATGCCGGCGGCCAGCAGCAGGGTGCCCAGCGGCAGCAGGGCCAGCACGCTCACGGCGGCGGTCACCAGGTGGGCGGTCCAGGTGCGCAGTGCCTCGTCGACGGGGACGTCGGCACCCTCGGCGGGCATCGGCCGGAGGAGCGAGCGGAGCAGGGCGACCTCCGCGAGCACCCAGGCCAGCAGGGGCACGGCCAGGGCGACCCAGGCGACCGAGTCGGGCAGCTGGTCGCGCTGCCACATGAGCACGGTGACGACGACCTCCGCGGCCACGACCGCACGCATCGTCCACAGCAGCGCCAGGGAGATCTGGTCGCCCTGCCGCGGCCGGCGGGCCGGGGAGCCGGCGCGCCAGCGCGGGCGCGGGCGGGTCGCCTCGGCGAGCACGACGCCGAGCAGCAGGCCGACGACGAGGGCCGGCGCCCAGAGGAAGACCGACGCCTCCGCGAAGAGCACGACGCTGGCGACGATGCCGACGATGCCGAGCAGCAGCCCGAGCCGGCGGACCCGGCGGCCGTGCAGCGCCTGGCGCTGGAGGGTGGTGCTGCCCTCGGGCGTCGGCGTCGCGAACTCCACGGCCGCGGAGGCGACCGCACGGCGCCCGGCGGCCAGCCACCAGGCGCGGGCGAGCAGGACCCCGGGCACCAGGAGGGCGATGAACAGCACGACGGCGATGAGGCGGCCCACGACAGCCAGTGTCCCCCGGTTCGGCGCCCGTGGGGCGCCCGGTCACGGGACCGTCAACTCCCCCGGCCGCGCTGCCGCGACCTCCACCCGCGACGGGGTCACACCTCCCAGGGACCGAAGACCCGCTCGGCGTTCCGGGTCAGCGCGGAGCAGAGCTCCTCGACGTCGACCCCGGTCACCTCGGCCAGCGCCCGCACCGTGTGCGGGAGCAACCGGGAGGCGTTGGGCCGCCCGCGGTGCGGCACCGGGGTGAGGAACGGTGCGTCGGTCTCCACCAGCAGCTGGTCCAGCGGGGTGAGCGCCGCGGCCTCCCGCAGGTACCCGGCGTTGGCGAAGGTCAGCGTCCCCGCGAAGGAGAGGACGTGCCCGCGGGCCACGCAGGCCCGGGCGAACGCAGCGTCCCCGGAGAAGCAGTGGAAGACCGTGTGCTCCGGCGCACCCTCGTCGTCGAGCACCCGGAGGACCTCCTCGTGGGCGTCCCGGTCGTGGATGACGAGGGCGACGCCGCGCTCCTTCGCGATCCGGACGTGCGCCCGGAACGCGGCCTCCTGCGCCGCCCAGCCCCCCGGGCCGGTGCGGTACCGGTCCAGCCCGGTCTCCCCCACCGCCCGCACCCGCGGCAGCGCGGCGAGGCGGTCGATCTCGGCCAGGGCGTCGTCGTCGGCCGCGCCGGCGCCGGCCTCGTTGGGGTGCACGGCGACGGCGGCGAGCACGTTCGGCCGGCGTGCCGCGAGCTCGGCCGACCAGCGCGAGGACGCGACGTCCACCCCGACCTGCACCAGCCGGGGGACGCCGACGGCCACCGCGGCCGCGATCTCGGCGTCGACGTCCGCCTCCGCGGGCGGCTGCCCGTCCTCGGGGCGGAACCCGGTGAGGACGATGTCGAGGTGGGTGTGGCTGTCGACCGCCGGCGCCGGCAGCGGCTCCGGGGACGGCGGCGGCTCACCCCGCCGGTTGGCGCGGGCGCTCGCCGACCGACTCACGCAGAGCTCCCCTTCTCCTCCAGCCTGGCCAGCTCCTCGGCGACGATCGACTCGTCGAGCTTCTTGAACACCGGGGTCGGCGGCGACAGCGGCGTCCCCGGCGGCAGCGGGCGGGAGGCCCACACCGCCTGCCCCTCGTCGTAGTCGCCGGTGATGATCGGGTACGGCGAGCCGTCGTCGAGGTCGGTGACCTCCTCGACCCGCGGCGCCGGCGACCACACACCGGCCCCGCCGAGCAGCTCGTGCACCTTCTGCGCCGAGTGCGGGAGGAACGGGGTGAGCAGCGCGTTGCAGTCGCTGACCGCCTGCAGCGCGGTGTGCAGCACGGTGTCCCGGCGGGCCGGGTCCTCCTTGAGCTTCCACGGCGCCTGGTCGGACAGGTACTTGTTGGCCTCGCCCACCACCCGCATCGCCTCGGCCGCGGCCGCCTTCTGCCGGTTGCGGGACAGCAGGTCGCCGACCGGGCCGAAGGCCCCGGACGTCGCCGCCAGCAGGGCGCGGTCGGCGCCGGTCAGCTCGCCCGGCGTCGGGACGGCGCCGACGTTCTTGGCGGCCATCGAGACCGACCGGTTGACCAGGTTGCCCCAGCCGGCGACCAGCTCGTCGTTGTTGCGCCGGCGGAACTCCGCCCAGGTGAAGTCGGTGTCCTGGGTCTCCGGCCCGGCGGCGGCGATGAAGTAGCGCAGCGCGTCGGCGTCGTACCGGGCGAGGAAGTCGCGCACGTAGATGACGACCTGGCGCGAGGAGGAGAACTTGCGCCCCTCCATGGTCAGGAACTCGCTGGAGACCACCTCGGTGGGCAGGTTCAGCCGGCCCAGGGATCCGGGTGAACCGCCCCGGTCCCCCTCGCCGTTGTAGCCGAGCAGCTGCGCCGGCCAGATCTCGGCGTGGAAGACGATGTTGTCCTTGCCCATGAAGTAGTAGGCGTCGGAGTCCGGGCTCTGCCACCACTGCCGCCAGGCCTCGGGGTCGCCGGAGCGGCGGGCCCACTCGATGGAGGCCGACAGGTAGCCGACCACCGCGTCGAACCACACGTAGATGCGCTTGTCCGGCCGGTCCCGCCAGCCGTCCAGCGGCACCCGCACCCCCCAGTCGATGTCGCGGGTGTAGCTGCGCGGCTTGAGGTCCTCGAGCAGGTTGACGCTGAAGTTGAGCACGTTGGGCCGCCAGCTCTTCCGCGACCCGAGCCAGTCGCCCAGCGCCCGGGTGAAGGCCGGCAGGTCGAGGAAGTAGTGCTCCTCCTCGACGAACCGCGGCGTCTCGCCGTTGATCCGGCTCACCGGGTTGATCAGGTCGACGGGGTCGAGCTGGTTGCCGCAGTTGTCGCACTGGTCGCCGCGGGCGCCGTCGTACCCGCAGATCGGGCAGGTGCCCTCGATGTAGCGGTCGGGCAGGGTCCGCCCGGTCGAGGGGCTGATCGCGCCCAGGGTCTTCTGCGGGAAGACGTACCCGTTCCTGAGCAGGCCCAGGAAGATCTCCTGGCTGACCTGGTGGTGGTTGACCGTCGAGGTCCGGGTGAACAGGTCGTAGGACAGCCCGAGGGACTGCAGGTCGCCGACGATCACCCGGTTGTTGCGGTCGGCGATCTCCCGCGGGGTCACCCCCTCGGCGTCGGCCGCGACGGTGATCGGCGTCCCGTGCTCGTCGGTCCCGCTGACCATCAGCACCCGGTTGCCGGCCATGCGCTGGTAGCGGCTGAAGACGTCGGAGGGGACGCCGAAGCCGGAGACGTGGCCGATGTGCCGCGGGCCGTTGGCGTAGGGCCAGGCGACGGCGGTCAGGATGTGCCGATCACTCACGGGTCGAGGGTACGGACCTCCTCAGGGGGCCCCGGTGACCCCGGCCGGGGCCGGGACGTCCCCGCCGTGCACGGGCGCCGGCGTGGCGAGCGCGACGCCCACCAGCACCAGGCCGATGAGGCCGACGGTCACCGCGCGGGCCCGGGTGCGGACCGGCTCGGGGGCCGGGTGGTGCACCGCCGTCCGCCGCTGCTGCCCGGCCCACGTCGCCGCCGAGGGGGCGCCGGCGAGCAGCAGCTTGCCCACCGGGACGGCCAGCGCGGTGAGCGCGAGCGCCGGCAGCGGCAGCGCGACCGGGAGCGGGTCCAGCAGCGAGGTGAGCAGACCCACGGCGAGCAGGCCGCCGCCGAGGACCAGCTCCCCGCAGGCCACGCCGGTCAGCAGCCGGGCACCGGAGCCGTCGAGGAGCAGCGCGGCGCCCCCGGCGCAGAGCACCACCCAGGTGGCCAGGAGCAGCACGAGGGCCCCGACCAGCAGGCCCGGCGGGTGCAGCGGCGCGGCGAGCAGCCCGTCGAGGCCGGTGAGCGCGCCGGCGACCAGGGCGACCGCCTCCAGCGCGGACACCGCCGCGGCCCCCAGGACGGCCGCCGGGGGGCGCCGCCAGGGCCGCGCCGGGCTGCCGGTGCCGAAGAGGGGACGGTCGAGGACGGTGCTCGCCACGGGGCTGCTCTCCCTGGCCGGGGACGACGGTCACCGGTCGGGTCGGCGGGTCCGGCCGGTGGCTGGACCCCTGCGCGGGTCGCCCTCACCCCCCGGGGGGAGCCGGCCGTGCTGCGGCCGCGGGGCTCGCCGGCCCGGCCCGCCTACGCTGACGCGGGCACCCGGCCCGGAGAGGAGCGTCGATGACCGCCTCGGACACCCCTGCCGGAGCCGCGGGCGCCCGTCCCGCGGCGTCTCCCGCACTGCGCCCGCGCCCGGCCGGCCCGCCCGGGCCACCACCGGCCCGGACCACACCGGCCCGCCCGGAGGGCGTCCCCCCGGTGGTCGACTGCGGCATCTACGTCGACGGGGTGCGGCAGGAGCCGGCCGACCACCGCAACGCGCTGCGCCAGGCCACCGAGCAGGGCGGCTTCGTCTGGCTGGGACTGTACGCACCGCGCGAGGAGGAGCTCGCCGACTTCGCCGAGCAGTACGGCCTGCACCCGCTGGCCGTGGAGGACGCCGTCTACGCGCACCAGCGGCCCAAGCTCGAGCGCTACGACGACGGCCTGTTCATGGTGCTGACCACCGCGACCTACGTGGAGCACGACCGGCTCACGGCGACCAGCGAGGTGGTCGACACCGGCGAGGTCATGGTCTTCCTCGGCGACCACTACGTGATCACCGTGCGGCACGGCGAGCACGGTTCGCTCGGCGACCTCCGGCAGAGCCTGGAGCAGCAGCCGGACCTGCTCTGCCTCGGGCCGGCCGCCGTCCTGTACGCGGTGGCCGACCGGGTCGTCGACGACTTCGTCGACGTGGCCGCCGCGGTGGAGGAGGACGTCGACGAGCTCGAGTCGTCGGTGTTCAGCCCGGAGCGCACCGACGACATCGGCCGGCTGTACCAGCTCAAGCGGGAGCTGATGTCGCTGCGCCGGGCGGTGTCCCCGCTGCTGGTGCCGCTGCAGAAGCTCGCGGAGCGGCAGGTGGACGTCGTCCCGGAGGCCACCCGGTCCTACTTCCGGGACGTCGAGGACCACGCCATCCGGGTCCGCGACCAGGTCGCGGGCCTCGACGAGCTGCTGACCTCGATCCTGCAGGCCTCGCTGGCCCGCACCTCGCAGGCCGACAACGAGGACATGCGCAAGATCAGCGCGTACGCGGGCATCATCGCCGTCCCCACCGCCATCGCCGGCATCTACGGGATGAACTTCGAGTACATGCCCGAGCTGGAGTGGCGGTTCGGCTACCCGCTGGTGCTCCTGGTGATCCTCAGCGCGATCGTGCTGCTCTACCGCGGCTTCAAGCGCAACGGCTGGCTGTAGCGGGGGGCATGGCGCCGGTCGGTGCGCGCAGTCGCACCTCACCGCGCGGGCTGGGAGGTGGATCCCTGCGCAGCCGCTACCGGGCTGTGGACGGACGGGACGGCGTCCGGCCCGCCTGGTGCAACCTTCCCCGGTGCCCCGACCGGCCGCGGTCCCCGACTGCCTGCATCGCGTCCCCTTCCGCGGCTCCGAGGCCGTCCGCAGCGGGTTGCTGAGCCGGCGCCAGCTCGATGGCAGCACCTGGCGCCGGCTCCTGCAGGACGTGTACGTCCACCACGCCGTCCCCGTGACGCACGAGCTGCGGGTGCGGGCCGCGGCGCTCCGTGTACCCCTCGGTGTGGCGACCGGCGCCAGCGCGGCCGTGCTGTGGGGCGTCGCGCTCGCGGGGGACGAGGACGACGTTGAGCTCACCGTCCCCCGCGGGCACCACCACGTCCGGGTCGCCGGCATCCGCGTCCGGAGGGCCGACCTGCCCGCCGGCGAGGTGCTCCGGCGCCGCGGGATCCGGGTGACCACGCCGGAGGCCACCGCGGTGCGGGTGGCCGCGGCGCTGCCCGCTGATGCGGGGGTGGTCGCGGTCGACCAGCTGGTCGCGACCGGGGTCGTCGACCTGGCCACCATCCGCGAGCTGGCCGCGGTGGGCCGGGGCCCGGGATCCGCGCGGGCCCGCGAGGTGGTGGCGCGCGCGGACGGGCTCGCCGAGTCGCCGCAGGAGACACGGCTGCGGTTGCTGATCGGCCGTGGCGGCCTGCCGGTGCCCGTGGCGCAGTACCAGGTGCAGGACGAGCGCGGTGTCGTCGCGCGGGTCGACTTCGCCTGGCCCGACCGGAGGATCGCGGTCGAGTACGACGGCACCTGGCATGCGGAGCCGGGCCAGTTCGCCCGGGACCGCCGACGTCTGAACCGGCTCCAGGCCGCCGGGTGGCGGGTCGTCTTCGTCACGGCCGCGGACCTCCACCGCCCCGATGACCTGATCACGCGCCTCGCCGCCGCCCTGGCCGCAGGCCCCTCGGGCACCGGTGCGCGCACGACCACCACTCCACCCTGCGGGTGAGGTGGTGCGGTGAGCAGCCGCGCCGGCTCCGGTCACGGGTCCTTCGCGGCCACCACCGCGTCGTAGACGGTCCGGCGGGGCAGGCCCGTGCGGACGACGACGGCACGGATGGCGTCCTTGCGGGTCGCGCCCGCGGCCTCCTCGGCGGCCACCTCCGCGGCGAGCTCGGCCGGGGACACCGCCACCGGCCGCGCGGGCGCGCCGCCCACCACCAGGGTGATCTCGCCGCGCACCCCCTCGGCGGCCCAGGCGGCCAGGTCGCCCAGCGGCCCGCGCCGGACCTCCTCGTGGGTCTTGGTGAGCTCCCGGCAGACCGCGGCCGGCCGGTCCTCGCCGAAGGCGGCTACGGCGTCGACGAGCGCGTCGGCCAGCCGGTGCGGGGACTCGAAGAAGACCATCGTGCGGGGTTCCCCGGCCAGGCCCGCCAGGCGCGACCGCCGCTCCCCGGCCTTGCGCGGCAGGAACCCCTCGAAGCAGAAGCGGTCGACCGGCAGCCCGGAGACGGCCAGGGCGGTGGTCACCGCCGACGGCCCGGGCACCGAGGTCACCTCGACGCCGGCCTCGACCGCCGCCCGCACCAGCGTGTAACCGGGGTCGGAGACCGAGGGCATCCCCGCGTCGGTGAGCAGCAGCACGGTCGCACCGGAGCGCAGCGCGTCGAGCAGGCCGGGCAGCCTCGATCGCTCCACCGACTCGTGGAAGGTCACCACCCGCCCGGCCGGGGTCACCTCGAGGTCGGCGGCCAGCCGGTGCAGCCGCCGGGTGTCCTCGACGGCGAGGACGTCGGCCGTCGCCAGGGCCGACCGCAGCCGCGGGCCGACGTCCCCCGGCTGGCCGAGGGGGGCACCGCCGAGCACGAGGCGACCGGTCATGGGGCCGAGCCTGTCACGGCGATCGGCGGAGGCCCGCCGGCAGGGGCCGGCGCGAGCGCGGCAGTGACGGGGGGCGGGCGGGTCCGCTCACTACCCTGGCCCCCATGGCGGTGCTGGCCCCCGAGCGGACCGACCGGGACCCGGACGACGCCGCGCCGCGGGGAGCCGGGCGTCGGCGGGCACCCCGGCCCCGCCGGGACGCCACTCCGCCGCTGCCCGGGGACCGCCGGCTGGCCTGGGTGCTCACCGGGCTGCTCGGGCTCGGCGCGCTGGGCCTGCGCCTGTGGGGCATCGGCTACCCGTCGGACCTGCTGTTCGACGAGGCCTACTACCCGCCCGAGGCGGCCGAGCTGCTGCGCTGGGGCCACGAGTACAACCGCGGCTACACGTTCATCGTCCACCCGCCCCTGGGCAAGTGGCTGATCGCCGCCGGCATCGAGGTGTTCGGCTACGACAGCGTCGGCTGGCGGGTGCCGTCGGCGGTGGCCGGCAGCGTCGCGGTCGTCGTCCTCACCCGGCTGGCCCGGCGGCTCACCGGCTCGACGTTCCTCGGCCTGGTCGCCGGGCTGCTGCTGGCCGTCGACGGCATGTCGTTCACCCTCTCCCGGATCGGCCTGCTCGACGTCTTCCTGCAGGTGTTCGTCGTGGCCGCGGTGGCCTGCCTGGTCGTCGACCGCGACCGGGTGCGGGCCCGGGTGCGCACCGCCGGGGAGGTCGCCGCCGGCGGGTTCCGGCTCGGCCCGCGGGGGTGGCGGATCGCCGCCGGGGTCCTGTTCGGCTGCGCCTGCGCGGTGAAGTGGAGCGGGGTGTGGTTCCTCGCCGGCTTCGCCGTGCTGTCGCTGTTCTGGGACCGCGCCGCCTGGCGGGAGGCCGGCGTCCCCCGGCCCACCGTCGCCGCCGCCCGCCGGGGCCTGCCCGGGGCGCTGTGGGCGCTGGCCGCCGTGCCGGTGCTGACCTACCTGGCCGGCTTCACCGGGTGGTTCCTCGGCGAGACCGCCCAGGGGCGGCACTGGGCGCAGCAGAACCCCGACACGGCCTTCCCCTGGGTCCCGGACGCGCTGCGCTCGCTGTGGCACCAGCACGCCGAGTGGCTGCGCTTCCACAGCGGGCTGTCCAGCCCCCACCCGTGGGAGTCCGGGCCGTGGACCTGGCTGGTCAACGGCCGGCCGATCCTGCTGTGGAACCCGCAGGGGCTCACCGACGCCGCCGGTGACCAGGTGGTCCGGTACATCCTCATGGTGGGGACGCCGACCCTCTGGTTGGCCTTCGCCCCGGCGCTGGTCTGGGTCGCGTGGCGGCTGGTCGCCCGCCGCGACCCGGCCGCCCTCCTGGTCGTCGTCGCGGTCGCCGCGGGGTGGGGCACGTGGTTCCTCAACCCCGAGCGCACGATGTTCGCCTTCTACACCGCCCCGGTGGTGCCGTTCCTCGTGCTCGCGGTGGTGCTCGTCCTCCAGGACGCGCTGGGCCCCCCGGGCGCACCGCCGTGGCGCCGGCAGCTGGGGCTCGGGGTGGTCGGCCTGTACGTCGGCGTGGTCGTGGCGACCTTCTCCTTCTTCCACCCCGTCCTCACCGGGTCGCCGCTCTCGCACGCCGAGTGGCTGGACCGGATGTGGTTCCCCTCCTGGTTCTAGGGATCGGGCGGCGGACCCTACGGTGTCCGCACCGGCACCGGAGGGGACGACGATGACCGACGAGCAGGACCGCCCGCGCGTGCGCACGACCCTGGACGGCGACGTCCACCGGATCACGCTGGACCGGCCCGAGAACGGCAACGCCATCGACCTCGCCATGACCGCCGGGTTCCTCGCCGCGCTGCGGGACCGGCCGGAGGGCGCCCGGGCGGTGCTGGTGCTGGCGGAGGGGCCGCGCTTCTGCGTGGGCGGGGACGTGCAGGGCTTCGCCGCGGCCGCGGACCCCGCCGCGCACATCGCCCGGCTGGCCGCCGCCTGGCACGAGGTGGTGCGGGCGCTGGTGACCTGCCCCGTCCCCGTCGTCGCCGGGGTGCACGGCGCGGTGGCCGGCGCCGGGGTCGGGCTCGTGGGCGCCTGCGACGTGGTCGTCTGCGGCCGCTCGACGAAGATCCGCCCGGCCTACGGGGCGATCGGGCTCTCCCCGGACGGCGGGACGTCGTGGGCGCTGACCCGCGCGCTGGGCGCCCCGCGGGCGCTGGACCTGCTGCTGTCCGACGGGACGCTCAGCGCGGCCGAGGCGCACGCCTGCGGCCTGGTCGCCCGGCTCGTGGCGGACGCGGAGGTGCACGGCGCGGCCACGGCCCTGGCGCACGCGGTGGCCGCCGGGCCGGTGCGGGCCGTGGTGCGCACCCGGGCGCTGGTCCGGCAGGCGGCGGTGCGCTCCCTCGACGAGCAGCTCGACGAGGAGGCCCGGCTGATCGCCGAGTCCGCCGCCGACCCGGAGGGCCGGGAGGGCGTGCGCGCCTTCGTGGAGCGGCGGCCGCCGGACTTCCGCGGCGCAGGCTGAGCCACGCCCGGCCCCCGCGCGGCGGGCGCCGCGGTCGGTCCGGTTTCGGAGCGCCGTCCCGGGTACCCGGCTCCCCCGTGGAGGAGCCCCTCCGCCGTCGTCGCACCCCCGAGGAGGAGACCATGGACCTGCCCGACCGGGACGAGGCCCGCACGTGGGTCGGACTGACCGTCGTGGACCGCGAGGGTGCCGAGATCGGCCGGTGCACCGCGGTGTTCGCCGACGAGGCCACCGGACGACCGGAGTGGGTGTCCGCGGAGCTCGACGGCGCCACCGTCGTCGTCCCCGTGGTGGACGCCACCGAGCAGGCCGGGCAGGTGCGCGTCACGGTCACCCGGGACGCCGTCGCCGCCGCTCCCCACCGCGACGCCGGGCGGCAGCTCAGCGAGGCCGAGGAGGCGGACCTCTACCGCCACTACGGCATCCGGGCGTCGCGGGAGGCCTCGGAGACCCTGCTCCCCGCCGGTGCCGGCGAGGACGGTCCCGGCGAGGACTCTTCCGGCGAGCACGGGGAGCAGCAGGCCGGGACGCCCGTGGCACCGATGCCGGCCGGCGGGACGGCGAGCACGCCGTCGGCACCCCCGGCCGCCCAGCCGAGCAGCACCTCCGACACCGCCCCGGCCGCCCGGAGGAGCCGGCTGCCGGCCGCCCTGGGGGTCGCCGCGGCGCTGGCCGCCCTGGTGGCCGCGGTCCGGGCCGCCCGGCTGCGGGCCCGCGCGCCGTGGGAGCGGCGGCTGGAGGCCCGGCCGCCGTGGGAGCGGCAGCTGCACGCCCGGCCGCCGTGGGAGCGGCGGCTGCGTCCGCGCCGGCCGTGGGAGCGGCGTCCGCCGACCCCGGCCGAGCGGGTGTCCCGCGGGGCCCGGACGGCGTCCGGTGCGGCCCGGCGGGGCACGCGGAAGGCCGGCGCCGTGGCCGTGCCGGCGGCCGCGACCGCCGGGGCCCTGGCCCGGCGGGGGACGCGGGCGGGTACCGAGGCCGGCCTGCGCGCGGCCCGGGCGACCAACCGCCGGGTGAAGCGCCTCCGGTGACCCTCCGGGAGCCCCGGAGCGCGGTCCGGGGCTCCCGGTTCACGCCGCGCTGACGGGCACCAGCGGCACGGCCCTCCCGTGCGCCCCCTCCTGCGGGTCCGGCCCCGGGGTCTCCGCCACCTCCCGCGGGACGTGGTCGCCGTGGGCGTCCACCCGGTAGTGGCGCGCGCCCCCCGGGCTGGCGGCGACGGCCCGCAGCGCCGCGCCGAGCGCGGCGACGTCCTCGACCGTGGTGCCCCGGTGGGCGCTGGCCCGCACGGCCCCGGGGAGCCGGTCGCGGGCGCCGGCACGCACGTCGGAGTGGAACCGGTCGACCTCGGCCTCGCTGAGCCCGAGCAGCCGGCCGACGTAGGGATGGGCGCAGAAGCACCCGCTGCGCACCCCGATCCCGTGCTCGTGCGCGAGCCGCGCGGCGAGCAGTCCGTGCGGGACGCCGTCGAGCGCGAAGGCCGCGACCGGCAGCCGGTCGCCGCCCGCCGGGCCGTAGCGGCGCAGTCCGGGGACGTCGGCCAGCTCGGCGTCCAGGGCCCGGGTGAGCTCGGCCTCGTGCGCCAGCAGGGCGGGCCACCCGAGGCGGGCCCGCTCGTCGAGGGCGGCGGCGAGCGCGACCACCCCCAGGACGTTCGGCGAGCCGGCCTCCTCGCGGTCGGGCGCCTCGGCCCAGACGACGTCGTCGAAGGACACGGCCTGGACGACCCCGCCGCCGAGCAGCAGCGGCTCCCCGTCGGCGAAGAGGTGCCGCGGGGCGACGAGGGCCCCGGCCCCGTAGGGGGCGTAGGTCTTGTGCCCCGAGAAGGCGAGCGCGTCGATGCCCAGGGCGGTCATGTCGACCGGCCGGTGCGGGACCAGCTGGGCGGCGTCGACGACCACCAGCACGCCGCGGGCCCGCGCGGCCGCGGCGATCTCCGCCAGCGCCGGGAGCCACCCGGTGACGTTGGACGCCCCGGTGAGCGCCAGGACGCGCGGGGTCGGGCGCTGGTCGAGCGCCGCCACCACGTCGCCCGGCGTGAAGGTGCCGTCGGGCCCCACCTCGACGACCCGCAGCCGGGCGTGCCGGCGCCACGGCAGCAGGTTGGCGTGGTGCTCCGCCGCGGTGGTGACCACCACGTCGTCGCGGCCGAGGCCCAGCCGGAAGGCCAGGACGTTCAGCGCCTCGGTGGTGTTGCGCGGGAAGAGCGCCAGGTGGGTCGAGGCGTCCGCACCCACGAACCGGAGCACCGTCTCGCGGGCCTGCTCGTAGCGCGCGCTGGAGTACTGCGACTTGGCCCCCGCTCCGCGGTGCACGCTGGAGTACCAGGGCAGGAAGTCCGCCACGGCCCGGGCCACCGCCGTGGACGCCGAGGTGGTCGCGGCGCCGTCCAGGTCGACGTAGCGCCGCAGCCCGCCGCCGAGGACGGGCACCTGCACGTCGGC
The DNA here is from genome assembly GCF_054049955.1 of Geodermatophilus sp. SYSU D00758. Taxonomy (NCBI): domain Bacteria; kingdom Bacillati; phylum Actinomycetota; class Actinomycetes; order Geodermatophilales; family Geodermatophilaceae; genus Geodermatophilus; species Geodermatophilus sp. SYSU D00758. Next base: position 21,940 of record NZ_JBJGYK010000003.1, on the reverse strand, counting down.
GCCCACGAGACCCCCACGGTCACCCGGCAGCGTGATCTCCATGTGGGGGACATCGGCGGCCGCGGCCCGTCCTTGAGCCCAGGCGCACCAGCGATGCCCCCCGCTGGGGTGAGTGCGCTCAAGAGCGGGCCGGGGGCACCGATGCAGAGGCGTGACCGTGTTCGAGGCGACCAGCGATCCCGTCCCGCGCCGCCGGAGGGGCCTGCGGCTCACCCGCCGCGTCTTCTGGGACCTCGCCGTCTACATGATCGGCCTCGGGCTCGCCGTCGGGTTGGTGTTCCCGCCCTTCGCCACGGGCCTCGGCGTGCCGGGGTCCTACGCCACCCGGCCCTCCTTCCAGGTCGCCTGCCTGGTGGCCGGCTTCCTCGTGGGGGCGCTGAACTACGCCCTCTGCCGCTGCGTGGTCGGGGGACGTCTCGCCGTCCTCGGCACCCACCTGCGGCGGGTCACCGAGACGATCACCCACGCCAGCCGCACCGGCGACTGGTCCGGGGCCACCACCAACCGGATCGACACCGACTCCGACGACCAGCTGGGCGAGACCGCCCGCGCCTTCAACAGCCTCCTCGACGCACTCGAGTCGGGCGAGCACTTCCGCTCGCTCGTCCGCAACGCCAGCGACGTCATCACCGTGGTGGACGCCGCCGGGCGGATCACCTACCAGACCCCGTCGGTCGGCTGGGTCCTCGGCTACCCGCCGGCCACGCTGATCGGCTGCGACGTCCGGCAACTGCTGCACCCCGAGGACGTGGCCGCCTTCGACCGGTACCTGGCCGGCACCACCGGTGGCCTCGAGCAGGCCACCTCGATCGGGTCGCGCATGCGCCACCGCAACGGCAGCTGGCGCTGGGTCGAGACGGTCACCAACGACCTGCTCGCCGATCCCGCGGTCAACGGCATCGTGCTCACCACCCGCGACGTGAGCGACCGCAAGGAACTGGAGGAGCGGCTCCGCACCCAGGCGTTCCACGACCCGCTCACCGGGCTGCCGAACCGGGCCCTCTTCATGGAGCGGCTGCGTGCGGCCGAGGAGCTGGAGACCCGGCAGGGCACCCCCTCGGCGGTGCTGTTCATCGACCTGGACAACCTCAAGACGGTCAACGACAACCTCGGGCACGAGTGCGGCGACACCCTGCTGCAGGCGGTCGCCGCCCGCATCCGCGGTTGCCTGCGGCCCGAGGACACCCTGGCGCGGCTGGCCGGGGACGAGTTCGCCGTCCTCATCGTGGGCCCGGGCAGCGGGGCGCACGCCGCCGCCGTCGCCGAGCGGGTCCTGTCCGCGCTGCGGCGGCCGGTCGCGCTGGGCGACCAGGCCGTGCACGCGGGCCTGAGCATGGGGCTGGCGACCTCGCAGACCTGCGCCGCGAGCGGGATCGGCCTGCTTCGGGCGGCGGACGTCGCCATGTACGTCGCGAAGACCAGCGGGAAGGGGCGCTGCGAGGTCTTCCAGCCCAGCCACCACTCGGCCCGGCTCGAGCGGGAGGCGCTCCTGGCCGATCTGCACCAGGCCGTCGAGGCCGGGCAGCTGGTGCTGCACTACCAGCCGATCGTGGACCTGGCCTCCGGCGAGCCGGCCGGCGCCGAGGCCCTGCTGCGCTGGCAGCACCCCCACCGCGGGGTCGTCCCACCGCTGCACTTCATCACCCTCGCCGAGGAGAGCGGCCTCATCGTGCCCATCGGCCGGTGGGTGCTCCGGGAGGCCACCCGGCAGGCCGCCGCCTGGGTCGCGGCCGGCGAGGACCGCCACGTGACCGTCAACGTCTCGGTCCGGCAGTTCCAGCACCCGAGCCTGCTCGACGACATCCACGACGCCCTGGACCGCTCCGGGCTCGAGCCGCACCGGCTCACCCTGGAGATCACCGAGTCCCTCTTCGCCCACGACAGCGTGCGCACGGTGGAGAAGCTGCGCGAGGTCAAGGCGATCGGCGTCCGCCTGGCCCTCGACGACTTCGGGACCGGTTACTCCTCGCTGAGCTACCTGCGCCGGTTCCCCATCGACGTCCTGAAGATCGACAAGTCCTTCGTCGACGGGGTCGTGGAGAACGCCGAGGACCGGGCGGTGACCGCGGCGATCGTGCGGCTCGGCCAGGACCTCGCGCTCACCCTCGTCGCCGAGGGCATCGAGACCACCGCCGAGCTCGACGCCCTGCGGGCCCTCGGCGTCCACTACGGCCAGGGCTACCTCCTCGGCCGCCCGGCGGTCGCCGCGGTCCCGACCGGACCGGCGTCCCCGGCGGTCGCGGACCGCCGCAGCCCGACCTCGCCGGGGGCCTCCCTGCGCCTGCCCCCGGCCGCCCGCGTCACGCCGACGCCCCTGGTGCCGCCCCGCCGCGCCGAGGCCGGCGACGAGCAGCGCCACGAGGAGGGTCGGTCGGTCGGCTGACCCCCGCGGGAGACGGGTGCCGCCGCGCCACGGCACCGGCAGGGCCGGGGACGACCGACGCCGCCGGGGCTCGGAGCCCCGACGGCGTCGGTGTCGTGCTGGGTGGAGCTGAGGGGATTTGAACCCCTGACCCCCTCGATGCGAACGAGGTGCGCTACCGGTCTGCGCCACAGCCCCTGACGAACGGCAAGACTACCGTCCGCGCCCCCCGGTGCCGCCACCGGGGGGCGGGCGGCCCTCCTGCAGGGTCCCGCCGCGGTGGGGGGCAGGAGGGCCCTTCTTCACCCGCCGACGACCCTGCGCGGCTGGTAGACGTCGATGTCGGCGAACCCGATGTCGTCGTCGTCCAGGCCGACCACCGCGCTGTCCTGCCAGCCGGCGGGCGCGGCCGCGCGGGCGGCGACGACCCGGCCGGGGCGCAGCGGGTGGACCGGCGCCAGCGGCAGGCTCGGGTGCGGCAGGTCGACGGTGTGGTGCACGACCTCCTCGGCGACCTCCTCCACGACCGGCGCCGGGCGGGGTGCCGGCACCGGGCGCGCGGCCGGGCGGGCCGCCTCCCGGGCGGCGCGGTCGCGGGCGACCCGTGCCGCGGCGCGGGCGGCGCGCCGGGCGGCCAGCCGCTCCCGGCGGGCGACCCGGCGCAGCACCAGCAGGTAGGCGACGAGGGCGGCGTCGAGGACCCCCTGGGCGATCCACACCCACGGGCTCCAGAACAGCGCGCCGACCAGGGCCAGCACGGTGAGGGTCAGCAGCACGCCGAGGGTGCGCCGGCGGGCGGCGTGCACGTCGACCCGGAGCTCCCCCGAGTCCCGCAGGGCGCCGCGGTCGACCGCGACCCGCTCGGTGGCCGCGTGCACGGCGGGGTCGACGCTGCGCCGGCGCTGCAACGTGCGCCCCGCGTCGACCGTGGCCCGCTCGGTGCGGTCACCGCCGCGGGTCACCACCATCGGCACCAGCACGACGAACCACAGCACGACCAGCGCGGCCAGCAGGACGCCCGATCCCATCGAGAACACCACCCGTCACAAGAGTCACTCGCCGGGCGAAGTTAAGGCCTGACCCCACCCGGACGAGGGAGGCGCGCGGGCGTGTCACTGAGCTGTTGTGTGACGGGAGTGCCGCCGGGGCGGCGTGTCGACACGGCGACCGGCTCCGGGCGGCCCTCAGCGTGGTATGCGGGACCGCCACCGGGCGAGCACGCCCTCGGGCGCCTCCTCGGCCAGGAGGGCGTAGCAGAGGTGGTCGCGCCAGTCGCCGTCGATGTCCAGGTACCGGCGGAGCAACCCCTCCTGACGGAACCCCAGCCGCTCGACCAGCCGCCGGCTGGCACCGTTCTCGGGGCGGATGTCGGCCTGCAGCCGGTGCAGCCCGGCCGGGCCGAACGCGTGGTCGCAGACCAGCGCGACGGCCAGCGAGGCCAGCCCCCGCCCGGCCACGGAGCGGTCCACCCAGTAGCCGAGGCTGCCCGAGCGCAGCGCTCCGCGGACCACGTTGTCGACGGTCACCTGGCCGGCCAGCCGGCCCTCGACGCGCAGCACGAACGGCAGCGTCTGCCCCGTGGCGGCCCGGCGCAGCAGCGAGCGGCGCATGGCCCGGTAGGCGGCCGGGGAGTGCCGCGCCGACCAGGAGACCGGCGCGGTCGGCTCCCAGGGGGTCAGCCACGCCTCGTTGGCCAGCCGCAGCCGGCTCCACTCCTCGGCGTCGCGGCGGCGCGGCGGGTGGAGCTCGACGGGGCCGGCCGAGAGGAGGGCCGGCCACCCGGGCCGCTGGGCGGGGTCGGACATCAGCCGCCGAGCAGCAGCGGCATCACCGTGACCAGCCCGCCGGCGGCGACCTCGGTGACGTCCTCGTCGACGACGACGAGGCAGTTGGCGCGGGCCATGCGGGCCAGCAGCGCCTCCTCGCCGTCCCCCAGCGGCTCGACGACGTAGCCGCCGTCGGGGTGGCGCATGACCTGGCCGTGCAGGTACTGCCGGTAACCGAGCGGCGAGAGCAGCCGCTCCGCGGCGATCGCCTGCACCGTGCGGCGGAACAGCTGCCGCTTGCCCAGCATCATCCGGATCGCCGGGCGGACGAACACCTCGAAGGCCACCAGTGCCGCCACCGGCTCACCGGGCACGCAGATCACCGGGACGGCGTCGTGGCCCAGCCGGCCGAAGCCCTGGACGATGCCCGGGTGCATCGTCACCTGCGAGAAGCGCATGTCGCCGAGGTCGCTGAGCACCTCGACGACCGGGTCCCGGTCGGCGAGGGTGCCGGCGATCACGACCAGGTCGCTGCGCAGCAGCTGGGACTCGACCACCTCGCCCAGGCGCCGCCGGTCGGCGGGCAGGACCCCCCAGCGGTAGGCGTCGGCGCCGGCGTCGCGGGCGGCGGCGGCCAGCGCGTAGCTGTTGACGTCGACGACCTGGCCGGGGCCGGGCGGGGTGGTGATGTCGACCAGCTCCGGCCCGGCGGAGAGGACGGCGACCCGCGGACGGGGCCGCACCAGCACCCGGTCGCGGCCGACGGCGGCCAGCAGGCTGATCTGCGCCGGCCCGATCGGCGTCCCGACGCCCACGGCGGTGGTGCCGGGCGCGACGTCGTCGCCCGCGCGCCGCACGAACGACCCGGCCTCGGGACCCGCCTGCACCGCGACGGTCACCGCGCCCTGGTCGGTCCACACCGCCGGGACGACGACGTCCGCGCCGGCCGGGAGCATCGCGCCCGCGGTGACCTTCTGCGCCATCCCGGGGCCGATGCCCGACGGGCCGCTGGGGCCGGCGACGGTCTCCCCCACCACGGACAGCGTGGCCGGCTCCTCGGGCGTGGCCCCCTCGACGTCGAGCGCGCGGGCGGCGTAGCCGTCGAGCACGGCCTGGTCGAAGGCCGGCAGGGCCCGCTCGCTGACCACCTCCTCGGCGCACAGCAGCCCCTGCGCGTCGAGGACCGCGAGCTCGATGGGCTGGGGCTGCGGCACGGCCGCGAGGATCTCGTCGAGGTGCTGCTCGACCGGGCGCGGCGGGGCCGGCTCGGCGGCGGCCGGCGGCGGGGGAACCGCGCCGCGGTCGATCTGGCTGGTCTCGTGCACGGGTGCAGCGGGGGCCGGGACCCCACCGCGCAGGGTCGTCCCCTGGGCGAGGTCCATCGCGGTGGTGTCCCGGTACACCGGGGTCACGGTCTCGCCGTCGTCGGTCATGCGCACCACGGGGGTCGATGCTGCCCCTCGGGGCCCGCGGTCAGGCCTGCGACGCGCCCGTCCCGGGCAGGTCGGCCGCGAACTCGGCCAGCCAGGCGCGGAAGTCCGGACCGAGGTCCTCGCGCTCGCTGGCGAGCCGGACGACGGCCTTGAGGTAGTCCAGCCGGTCGCCGGTGTCGTAGCGGCGGCCGGAGAAGACCACGCCGTGCATCGGCTCGCCGCGCTCGACGAGGGTGGCCATCGCGTCGGTCAGCTGGATCTCACCGCCCCGGCCGGGCTGGGTCTCCCGCAGGACGTCGAAGACCTCGGGCGCCAGCACGTAGCGGCCGATGATGGCCAGCGTGCTGGGCGCCTCGTCGGCCGGCGGCTTCTCGACCATGCCGGTGATCGCGACGACGTCCTCGCTGCCGCCGGGCTCGACCGCCACGGCGCCGTACTTGTCGATGTTCTCCGCGCCGACGTCGAGCAGCGCCACCACCGAGCCGCCCTTCTCGGCCTGCACGGCGAGCATCTGCTCGAGCAGGTGGTCGCGGGCGTCGATGATGTCGTCGCCGAGCAGCACGGCGAACGGCTCGTCGCCGACGAAGGCGGCCGCCTGCAGGACCGCGTGACCGAGCCCGCGGGCCTCGCCCTGGCGGACGAAGTGCACCTGCGCCACCTCGGTCGACTCGTGCACGGCCGCCAGCCGGCCCTCGTCGCCCTTCTTCTCCAGCGCCGTCTCCAGCTCCGGGTGCCGGTCGAAGAAGTCCTCGATCGACGCCTTCCCGCGACCGGTGACCATCAGCACCTCGCCGAGGCCGGCCCGCGCGGCCTCCTCGACGATGTACTGCAGCGCCGGCCGGTCGACGACCGGCAGCAGCTCCTTGGGCACCGCCTTGGTGGCCGGCAGGAACCGGGTGCCCATCCCCGCCACGGGGATGACGGCCTTCCGGGTCGGGCGGGGGCTCTGCGTCGGCATGCGGGGGAGCCTAGCCAGGGCCGCGCGGCTACCCTCCTCCGGCGTGCCGGACCCGGAGGACGTCGCCGCCGCCAAGGCCGCGCTGCGCCGGCGGTTGTCGGCCCGCCGCGCCGCCCGCCCGGGGCCGGAGCGAGCGGCGGCGGCGGACGCGGTCGCGGCCGCGCTGGGCACGGGGTTGCCGGCCGGCGGCACGGTCGCCGCCCACGTGCCGGACCCCGCCGAGCCCGGCGCCGGCCGGCTCCTCGACGCCCTCGCCGGCGCGGCGCGGCGGGTGCTGCTGCCCGTGGTGCCGGCCACCGGCCGGACGCTCGCGTGGGCCGAGCACACCGGGCCCCTCGCCCCGGGCCGGTTCGGGCTGCTGGAGCCGGTCGGGCCGCGGCTGCCCGCGGGGGCGCTGGCCGACGCCGCGGTCGTGGTGGTGCCGGCCCTGGCCGTGGCCCGCACCGGCGCGCGGCTCGGGCGGGGGGCGGGCTTCTACGACCGGGCACTGCGGCACGCCCGGCCCGGCGCGCTCCTGGTGGCCGTGGTCTTCGACGACGAGCTGCTCGACGTCCTGCCCTCCGGGCCGCACGACCGGCCGGTCACCGCGGTGGTGACCCCCTCCGGCGGCTGGCAGGCGCTACCGGCCGGTCACTGAGACGCTGGCTCCCGCCTCGTCCCGCCGCCCCCGCCGGAGCGCCCGTGTCCCCCGAGATCGTCACCATCCTGGCGCTGGTCGCCATCTTCGCGATCGCCACGTTCCTGCCGATCAACATGGGGGCGCTGGCGTTCGTCGCGGCCTTCCTGGTGGGCACCCTGTCGGTGGGCCTGTCCACCGACGACATCCTCGCCGGCTTCCCGGCCGAGCTGGTCGTGACGCTGATCGGCGTCACCTACCTGTTCGCCATCGCGCAGAACAACGGCACCGTGGACCTGCTGGTGCGGGCCGCGGTGCGGCTGGTCGGCGGGCACGTCGCGGCGATCCCCTGGATCATGTTCGGGGTCACCGCGCTGCTCACCGCGATCGGCGCGCTCTCCCCCGCCGCGGTCGCGATCATCGCCCCGATCGCGCTCACCTTCGCGGCCCGGCACGGGATCAACCCGCTGCTCATGGGGATGATGGTGATCCACGGCGCGCAGGGCGGCGGGTTCTCGCCGATCAGCGTCTACGGCGTCACGGTCAACACGATCGTGGAGGGCGAGGGCCTGCCCTCCAGCCCGGTCACCGTCTTCCTCGGCAGCCTGCTGTTCAACATCGCGATCGGGGTCGTCCTCTTCCTCGCCCTCGGCGGCCGGCAGCTGATGGGCCGGAAGGTCGGCGCACAGGTCCCGGCGCACGCCGCGCACGGTGGCGATCCGGTCGTGCGGGGCCACGGGGCGGCGCCCGGGCCCGCGGTGGGCGGCGACGGCGGCGCGGTGGGTGAGGGCGCGGCGGGCGACGACGCGGCCGCCCCGCCGCGGGTCACCGCCGACCAGCTGCTGACGCTGGTCGGGCTGGCCACGGTCGCCGTCCTGGCGCTGGTGTTCGACCTCGACATCGGCTTCGTCTCGATCACCGTCGCCACCGTGCTCGCGCTGTTCGCCGCGGCCCGCCACAAGGGCGCGGTGAGCCAGATCAGCTGGTCCACGGTGCTGCTCATCGCCGGCGTCCTGACCTTCGTCTTCGTGCTGCAGGAGGCCGGCACCATCGACTACGTCGGCGAGGCGGTCATCGGCCTCGGCGTCCCCCTGCTCATCGCGCTGCTGCTCTGCTACATCGGCGGCGTGGTGTCGGCCTTCGCGTCGTCGACCGCGATCATCGGGGTGGCCATCGCGCTGGCCGTGCCGTTCCTCGAGACCGGCGAGATCGGCGCGGTCGGGGTGGTGGTGGCGCTGTCCGTGGCCTCGACCATCGTGGACGTCAGCCCGTTCTCCACGAACGGCGCGCTGGTCCTGGCCAACGCGCAGGACGTGGACCGGGACCGCTTCTACAAGCAGATCCTCGGCTACGCCGCGATCGTCGTCGCCGTGGGGCCGTTCCTCGCCTGGCTGGTGTTCGTCGTCCCCGGCTGGCTCTGACATCCTGGCCGGAGATACCTCAGCGCTGAGAGACTGCACGGACGCCACCGCCCGGTGGCCACCGAGCGAGGGAGAGCACCGTGTCCGGACCCCTGGACGGCATCCTGGTCGTCGACCTCACCCGCGCCCTCGCCGGGCCGCACGCCGGCATGATGCTCGGCGACCTCGGCGCCCGCGTCATCAAGGTGGAGAGCCCCGGCACGGGCGACGACACCCGCGGCTGGGGCCCGCCGTTCGTCCAGCCCGACTCCGGTGACCGCGAGTCCACCTACTTCCTCTGCACCAACCGCAACAAGGAGTCGATCACCCTCGACCTCAAGGACGACGGCGACAAGGAGCTGCTGCGCGAGCTGCTGCGCCGCGCCGACGTGCTGCTGGAGAACTTCCGGCCCGGGACGCTGGCCCGGCTCGGCTTCGGCACCGACGTGCTGGAGCAGCTCAACCCGCGGCTGGTCACCCTGGCGATCTCCGGGTTCGGGCACGACGGGCCCGAGGGCGGCCGCGCCGGCTACGACCAGATCGCGCAGGGCGAGGCCGGGCTGATGTCGCTGACCGGCCCCGGCCCGGAGGACCCGCAGCGGGTCGGCGTCCCGATCGGCGACCTGCTGGCCGGCATGTACGGCGCCTACGGCGTGCTGGCCGCGCTGGTGGAGCGGGAGCGGACCGGCCGCGGCCAGGTGGTGCGCACCTCGCTGCTGGCCGCGATCGTCGGCGTGCACGCCTTCCAGGGGACGGCGTGGACGGTGGCCGGCCAGGTCGGCCGGGCGCAGGGCAACCACCACCCCTCGATCGCCCCGTACGGGCTGTTCCACTGCAAGGGAGGCAGCGTGCAGCTGTCCTGCGGCAACGAGTCGCTGTGGCGGCGGCTGTGCGCGGAGTTCGGCCTGGACCCCGAGGCGCCCGGCATGGCGACCAACGGCGACCGGGTGGGCAACCGGCCGCAGGTGATCGAGCTGCTGGAGCGCACCTTCGCCGACATCGGCCCGGAGGAGCTGCTCGCCCGGCTGGCCGCGGCCGGCATCCCGGCGGGCAAGGTCCGCAGCATCGACGAGGTCTACACCTGGGAGCAGACCCTGTCGCAGGGCCTGCTGGTCGACGTCGAGCACGCCACCCTGGGGCCGCTGCAGCTGCCCGGCCCGCCGCTGCGCTTCTTCACGCCCGGCCCGGACGGCGAGACCGAGACCACCCGCCGCGACCACGCCGCTCCCCCGGTGCTCGGCGCCTCGGACGAGGCGATCCGGGCGTGGCTGGCCGGGGACCGGTGAGCGGCCGGCTCGATGCCCGGGCGCTGCGCGACCTGGTGCTGGACCCCGGCTCCTGGCAGACCTGGGACACCCCGATCGAGGTCGGCGCGGACGTCCCCGCCTACTACGCCGAGGAGCTGGCCTGGGCGGCGGAGAAGACCGGGCAGGACGAGGCGATCGTCACCGGCGAGGGCCGCTTGCGCGGCCGGCGCGTGGCCGTGGTCGCCGGCGAGTTCGGCTTCCTGGCCGGGTCGATCGGCGTGGCGGCCGCCGACCGGCTGATCCGGGCGGTGGAGCGGGCCACCGAGGAGGGGCTGCCGCTGCTGGCCGCGCCGGTCTCCGGCGGCACCCGCATGCAGGAGGGCACGGTCGCCTTCCTGCAGATGATCGGCATCACCGCGGCCATCGCCCGGCACAAGGAGGCCGGGCTGCCCTACCTGGTCTACCTGCGGCACCCGACCTTCGGCGGGGTGCTGGCCTCCTGGGGGTCGACCGGGCACGTGACCATCGCCGAGCCGGGCGCTTCCATCGGCTTCCTCGGTCCGCGGGTCTACGAGGCGCTGTACGGGGAGAAGTTCCCCGAGGGCGTGCAGACCGCCGAGCACCTGGCCGAGCGCGGCATCGTGGACGCCGTCGTCCCGCCCGAGGAGATCGCCGAGCTCGCCGACCGCGCGCTGCGGGTGCTCTCGGCCCGGCGCACCTGGCACCGGGACGTCGCCGACGCCGAGCGCCCGACCGCGGAGGACGGCACCGAGACCGGGCTGGTCGGGGCGGACGGCGCGGACGGGCGCAGCGCCTGGGAGGTCGTCACCGCCTCCCGCCGCCAGGACCGGCCCGGCGTGCGGCGGCTGCTGCGGACGGCGGCCACCGACGTCGTCGGGCTCTCGGGCACCGGCGCGGGCGAGAAGGACCCCGGGCTGCTGCTCGCCCTGGCCCGTTTCGGCGGCGCCCCCTGCGTGGTGCTCGGCCAGGACCGGCGCGGCCAGTCGCTGAGCGCTCCGCTCGGGCCCGCCGCGCTGCGGGAGGCCCGGCGCGGCATGCGGCTGGCCGCCGAGCTGCGCCTGCCGCTGCTCACCCTCATCGACACCCCCGGCGCCGCGCTGTCGGTGGAGGCCGAGGAGGGCGGGCTGGCCGCCGAGATCGCCCGCTGCCTGCAGGACCTGGTGATGCTGCAGGCGCCCACCCTGGCGGTGCTGCTCGGCCAGGGCACCGGTGGCGGGGCGCTGGCGCTGGCCCCGGCCGACCGGGTGCTGGCCGCGGCCAACGGCTGGCTGGGCCCGCTGCCACCGGAGGGCGCCTCGGCGATCGTGCACCGCACCGTCGACCGCGCCGACGAGATGGCCGCCGACCAGGGCGTGCGCGCGACCGACCTGTGGCGGGCCGGCATCGTCGACCGCGTGGTGCCCGAGCGGCCCGATGCCGCCGACGAGCCGGTCGAGTTCTGCCGCCGGCTGGGGCGGGTGCTCGGTGAGGAGCTGGCCGGGCTGCTGGGCCGGGACGACGGCGAGCGCTTCCGCAGTCGCCTGCACCGCTACCGCCACCTCGGCCGCTGAGCGGGCCCGGCACCGGGACCGGGACCGGGACCGGCGATGATCAGCTGACCTGGTCGTTGCCGGTCCTGGCTCACCTCCGGTGGTGAGCCGGGACCGGCGACGGTGAGCCAGGAGGGGCCGGGCCGGTGATCGCCGCCCTCGCCGGGCGCTGCCGCCGTCCTCCCCCCCGCACGGTGCGGACGGCGGCCGGAGGGCGGGGACGGCGGGCGCCGGCCCGCGGTCAGGCGGCCGGGCTCTCCTGCGCGGTCAGCCCCCAGGCGCTCGCGACGAGCTCGAGGCTCGCCACCCGCTCGGCTGCGCCGTGGGTGGACGCCGACAGCATCAGCTCGTCGGCCCCGGTGTCGGCCGCCAGCCCGCGCAGCCGCGCCACGACGGTCGACGGGTCCCCGATGACCGCGTTGCTCGGCATCGCCTCGGCGGCGGCCCGCTCGGGGTCGCGCTCGGCCTCCTCCGGGGTGGGGACCGGGCGCAGCCGGTTGGTGCGGATGGCCAGCCGCATCAGCTGCCCGGGCAGCGCCAGCCGCCGGGCCTCGGCCGCGGTCCCGGCGGCCAGCACGTTCGCGGTGACGATCGCGTACGGCCGCTCGAGCGCCGGCGAGGGGCGGAAGCTGTCGCGGTACAGCTCCACGGCGGTCACGGTGTGCGGGCTGCCGAAGTGGTGGGCGAAGGCGAACGGCAGCCCGAGCTGCCCGGCCAGCTGCGCGGAGAAGCCGCTGGAGCCCAGCAGCACCACCTGCGGTGCCGAGACCGCCGCCGGGGTGGCCCGGAACCGCTCGGCCAGGCCGCCCTCGACGCGGGGGTCGCCGAGCAGCCCGAGCAGGTCGAGCAGGTGCTGGGGGAAGTCGTCGGCCGACAGCGCCGCCGGGTCCCGGCGCAGCGCGAGCGCGGTCTGCGCGTCGGTACCGGGGGCGCGGCCGATGCCCAGGTCGATGCGGCCGGGGTGCAGCGCCTCGAGCAGCGCGAACTGCTCGGCGACGACCAGCGGGGCGTGGTTGGGCAGCATGACCCCGCCCGAGCCGATGCGCAGCCGATCGGTGACGCCGGCGAGGTGGGCCATGAGCACCGGTGGGCTGGTGCTCGCCACCGCCGGCATGTTGTGGTGCTCGGCGACCCACAGGCGCCGGTAGCCCAGCCGGTCGGCGGCCCGGGCGACCGCGGTGGTCGCGGCCAGCGCGTCGGCGGTGGACTGGCCGGAGCCGACCGTGGCCAGCTCGAGCACGGAGAGGGGCAGCGGCTCGGACATCACCGGCCGCAACGCCCGGGCCGGGCCGGGGCTTCCCGCGGCCCGTCAACCGGCGGAGGGGTCCAGCCGCAGGACGTGGTCGGGGTCCAGCGCCTCGACGACGGCCTCGAGGGCCTCCCCGAGGGCGCGGGCCTGCTCGTCGGTGAGCGGGTCGAACAGCGCCGTCCGGACGGCGTCCACGTGGCCGGGGGCGACCGAGCGGACGACGTCCCACCCTGCGTCCGTGAGGACGGCGACGTTGCCGCGACCGTCCTCGGCCGAGCGCTCGCGCCGGACCCAGCCGCGGTCCTCCAGCCGGGCCACGGTGTGCGACAGCCGGCTCTGCGTCTGGTTGGCCCGCCGCGCGAGGTCGCTCATCCGCCGGCTGCGACCCGGCGCCTCGGACAGCATGGCCAGGACGACGTAGGCGGCGTGCGTGAGCCCGGCGTCGCGCTGCAGCTGGGCGTCGAGGGCCCGCGGCAGCAGCTCGGTGGCGGTCAGCCACGCCCGCCAGGTCCGCTGCTGCTCCTCGTCGAGCCACCTCTGCGCCACGGCAGGGACGGTACTTCGGGCGCCCGGAGGCCGGGCCGGGTCGGCTCCGGCCGGGTCAGGCCGCCTGGAAGGACCGCCGGGACAGCCCCAGCGCGTAGCCGTCCAGCGTGGTGGTGACCGGGGCGGCCGGGTCGGTGGCGGCTCCGAGGGCGACGAAGAGCGGGGTGAAGTGCTCGACGGTCGGGTGCGCGTAGGGCATGCCGGGGGCGGCGCTGCGGAAGCGGGCCAGCTCGGCGACGTCACCGCGGGCCAGGGCCTCGGCGGCCCAGGCGTCGAAGTCGGCCGACCAGCCGGGCACGGCCGCGCCGGTGAGCATCTCGCGGGTGAGGAAGGGCAGGCCGTGGGTCATGTGGCCGGACCCGACGACCAGCACGCCCTGCTCGCGCAGCGGGCGCAGCCGCGCGCCGAGGGCCAGCAGCCGGTCGGGGTCGTCGGTGGGCAGGGAGAGCTGCAGCACCGGGACGTCGGCGCCCGGGTACATGATCTTCAGCGGCACCCAGGCCCCGTGGTCGAGGCCGCGGCGGGCGTGCTGGTGCACCTGCTCGGCGTCCGGCAGCAGCGCGCTGACCTGCCGGGCGAGCTCGCCGGCGTCCGGGGTGTCGTAGCGGAAGCCGTGGTAGAGGGGGTCGAAGCCGCCGAAGTCGTAGACCAGCTCGGCCGGCCGGGGGGCGCTGAGTGACAGCGGCGCGGACTCCCAGTGGGCCGAGACGACCAGCACCGCGCGCGGCCGGGGCAGGGAGCGGGCCCAGCCGTGCAGCGGGGTGAGCCAGGCCGGGTCCTGGAAGGGCATCGGCCCGCCGCCGTGGCTGAGGTAGAGGCTCGGGAGCGGCCCGTCGCCGGGGGTCCACGCGCGGTGCGGGCCGGCGGCCGCGGCGCGGCGGAGGTGGGCCGCGAAGGGGTGCGCGGCGGGGATGCGCGCGTCGGCGGCCGCGGTGGCGCTCGGGGTCGTGGTGGACGCGGTCACGGGTGCTCCTCGGCGGTCGGGTGTGCCGCACCGACGCTACGCCGAGATGCTTGAGGCTTCAAGTATCCCGGCGAGTCAGCCCCCGCCGTCCCCCCCGCCTCCGCCGCCGACGTCCCCGCCCCCGACGTCCCCGCCCCCGGCGTCGGCCCCGAGGCCGAGGACGCCGCCGCCGACCGCGGTGGCCCAGGTGCGCTGCGCCGCGGTGGTGGGGTCGGACTCGGCCAGCCGGCGGAGGGCCTCGCGGTCGGCCCGGCGGCTCACGTCGACGGCGGGACCCGGCGGGGCGATCGCGGCGCGCAACCGCTCGTCGCGCGCCGCGGCGGGCCCGTCGAGCGCCACCCGCCAGACGTCGTCGCCGGCGTGCTGGGTGCGCAGCGCGCCGATCAGCCGGCGCCCCTCGCGGGTCGGGACCTCGGCCGGGGCGGCGCCCCGCCGGGCGATGGGGGTCGTGCGGCGGCGGAGGAGGCCCTGCTCCTCCAGCCCGTGGGCCAGGCCGGCGATCCGCGGGTCGGCGACCAGCCGCCACCGGACGGTGTCGACCGACCGGTGGCCCGCGGTGCCGATCCCGTCGAGGACGGCGGCCTCCACCGGGTCCCGCCGGGCGGGCGCCACCACCGCCAGCAGGCCCGGCCCGACCACCCGCACCCGGCCGGCCCGCACCAGCGCCGCCACCGCGGCGTCGACCACGCGGGCGGGCCCGCCGGTGAGGTAGGCGGCCTCGTGGACCCCGAGCGCCGTCCCGGAGCGGTCTGCCGTGGTGCTCATGTCGGGCTCCCCTCCGGCGGGTCCTCGTGGCGTGGACGGTCCCACCGCGGCGTCCGCGGGGACAGGGCCCTCCGGCCCGCTGCCGCGGTCGAGCGACCGCGGTCAGCGCGGCAGCACGTCCCGCTCCCCGCCGGTCAGGACGCCGGCGAGTCCGGACAGGTCCAGCAGCCGGCGCGCCGGCCCGCCGGCGGGGAGCACGACGACCAGCCCGGCGCCGGCCGCTCGGACGGCCTCGAACAGCAGGCCGGCACCGACGCTGGCGACGAACCCGAGCCGGGTCAGGTCGAGGACGGCCGGCCGGCCGCCGGCCACCTCTGCCAGCAGGGCCTCGCGCACGGCGTCCACCCCTTCCAGGTCGAGGTCGCCGGCGAGCTGCAGGTGGCGGCCGTCGGCCTCGACGACCGTCAGGGTCGCCCCGGCGGCCCCGGCCTCGGCCCCCCGCTGTGGCGGTACGACAGCAGCCGCGGCCGCGGGCGGCAGGCGGAACCGCAGCACGGTGCCGGCCGGGCCGTGGTCGACCTCGACGTCGCGGCCGAGCGCGGAGATGATCTGCAGCCCGCGGCCGCGGAAGCCGGGATCGGCCGGCGCGGGCCGCCAGCTGCCGCCGTCACGTACGGCGACCCACACCCCGCCGTCGCGCTCGGCCGCGAGCTCGACGTCCACCGAGCCGGTCCGCTCGCTGTCGCGGTAGGCGTGCTCGACGGCGTTCGCCACGGCCTCCCCGGCCGCCAGCTGCAGGTCCTCGACCGCGTCCGCGCCCAGCGCGGCGCCGACGGCCCATGCGGCGACCGCGCGTCGGACGCGCTCCAGCTGGGCAGGGTCGGCGGGCAGCCGCAGGTGCAGCGGCTCCGGCAGCGGGCGCACGGCGACCACCACGACGTCGTCGGCCCCGGCCGGGCCGACCAGCGCGGCGAGCACGCTGTCGACCAGGACGCCCAGCGGCGCCTCCCGGTGGGCGGCGACCGCTGCGGCCAGCCGGCGCAGGCCGTGGTCGAGGTCGGCGCCGCGGGCCTCGACCAGCCCGTCGGTGAACAGGAGCAGGGTGGCCCCGGCCGGCAGGGTGGTGGCCGCTTCGGGTCGGGCACCGGTACCGGACAGCCCCAGCGCCGGCCCGAGCCCGCCGTCGAGGAAGGTGATCCCGGCCGGGTCCGCGACCAGCGGCGGCAGGTGCCCGGCCCGGCTGTAGGCGAGCTCGCCCGTGGCGGGGTCCAGCAGCAGGCAGGCGGCGGTGCTCACCCGGGCGCCGGCGATCGATGCAGCGAAGCCGTCGAGCAGCTCCAGGGCCCGGCAGGGGGAGAACCCGGCCATCAGCAGGGTGGTCAACGAGCTGCGCAGCTGACCCATCACCGCCGCAGCCGGTGCGCCGTGGCCGACGACGTCGCCGACCGCGAGGGCGACCCGCCCGTCGGGGAGGGCCAGCACGTCGAACCAGTCCCCGCCGGCCGACGTGCCGGCCACGGCGGGCAGGTAGCGGACGGCGACCGCCAGCCGCTCCGGCTGCGGCAACGTGGCGGGCAGCAGGCTGCGCTGCAGCGTCTCGGCCATCTCCCGGCGCACGTCGGCCAGCGCGGCCCGCTCCAGCGCCGCAGCGGCCTGCGCGGCCACGGTGAGCAGGAAGGCCCGCTCGGCGGCGTCGAAGCGTCGCGGCCGGGCGAACACCACGCCGAGGGCGCCCACGAGCCGCTGCCCGGCCAGCAGCGGCAGGGAGGCCGTGGCCTGGGTCCGCGCCTGCAGGAACGGCTCGACGTCCGGGTAGCGCGCGAGCAGGGTCTGCCGGTCGGGCAGCCACACCGGGCGGCGGGTGCGGGCGGCATCGGCGATCGGCACGGATGCGGACAACCGGATGGTGGCGAACTGGGTCGTCCAGCCGGGCGAGTGCCCGTCGATGTCGATGGTGTGCAGCTGGCCGTCCCCACCGAGGGTGCACACGGCCACGACCGAGGCGTCCAGCGCCTCGCGCAGGCTGGCGGTGAGCGCGGCGCCGGCCTCGGCGGCGGTGCCGGCCGCGGCCAGTGCGGCGGTGAGCGCCTGCAGCTGCCGCTGCCGCGCGGCGAGCCGCTCGGCAGCCACCATCGTGGCGATCCGCTGGCCGAGGTCGGCGGCGAAGGCGACATCGGCGTCGTCGTAGCCGGGGCGGCGTTCGGTGGCGACGGTGAGCAGCCCGACCGCCTCGCCGGCGGTGCGCAGGGCGGCGGCCAGCCACGCCCGGCCGCCCAGCGCGGCCAGCCTGGCGTACTGGTCCTCGTCCGCGGCGGCCTCGCGCAGCACCTGCTCGGTGACCGCCGGCACCGCGAACGCCCGCCCGGCGTCGACCAGGTCGGTGAACTCCTGGGGCACGCGCAGCGGCCCGACCGCCAGCACCCGGTCGGCCACGTCGGCGGGTGCGGCGGCGACCGGCCGGTAGCGGTCGTCGTCGCCGCGCAGCCACACCGCCGCCCAGTCGCCGAGCTCGCCGGCCAGCAGCCCGGCCACCGCGGCCAGCCGCTCCTCGAGGCCGCCGGGATCGGTCAGCGCGCGTCCGGCCGCGGCCAGCAGGCTGGTGGCCTGCTCACGGCGTCGGGCCGCGGTGACGTCGAAGAGCACCGCGTGCAGGGTCCGTGGGTCACCGGTCCGGTCGCGGGTGATGTGACCGAGGTGCTGCAGCCACACCCAGCGGCCGTCGGCGGCACGCACCCGGTAGGTCAGCGTGAAGTCCACGCCGTCGCCGGCGATCTCGGCCCGGACGCGGGCCAGGACCTCGTCGCGGTCGTCGGGGTGCAGGATCCGGGTCCACAACCCCTCCTCGGTCAACCACCGGGCGGCCGAGTAGCCCAGCAGCTCCTCGACGCGCTCGTTGACGAACGTCAACCTCAGCGTGGCCGGGTCGCGCTCCCAGACGATGGCGTTCAGCCCGGCGACGGTGGCCTGCAGCCGGGCGACGCTGGCCTCGGCGGCCCGCCGGGCGACCTGCTCGGCGGCCGCGGCGGCGTGGGCGGCCTCGGCCTCCCGCCGGGCGGTGATGTCCTGGATGCTGCCCCGGACCAGGCGCCGGTCGCGGTCCGGCAGACGGAGCAGGGTCATCTCGCAGGACACGTCGGTGCCGTCGGCGCGGCGGTGGGTCCACTCGAACCGGGGCCGCTCCCCGGCCAGCGCCCGGGCCAGGTACTCCGCCGCCGCGGTCTCCGAGGACCTGCCGTCGGGCTGCACCGGCGGGCTGACCTCCACCGGGCCGACCCGCAGCAGCGCGGTACGGGTCATGCCGAACAGTCGCTCGGCGGCCGCGTTCACCGTGACGAAGTGCCCGGCGTCGAGGTCGAGGATGACGATCGCGTCGGGCGCGTACTCCACGAGCGCCTGGTAGCGCCGGAGTTCGGAGCAGTCCTCCTCGCCGTCGCTCCCGGCGAGGCCGGACGGGGCCGCACCGGGACCGCGCTCCGGCGCCTGCCGGGGTTCCGGCCCGGCCCCGGTGGCACGGGGCGCACGGCTTCGCCGCGCCGGCCGTTCGACGCTCTCTCCCGGCCCACGCCGGGCTGCAGCGGACGCGTTCACCACGCCTCCCGCACCATCCGGTGGCGCCCCACGGCTGGAGCCGGCCGCGCCCAGTATCCCGCCGTCGAGGTCGTCCGCGAAGGCCGGACCGCGCGGAACCTGCCGGGCACCGGCAACCGCCGCGGACGACCGCACGCCCGTGGCGGACGGAGCTCACGCCCCGGCAGGGGGTGTCGGCGAGCGGCACGTCCGCGCGCTCCACGAGCGCGACCGCGATCTCGGGGTGTGCCGAGCTGCGCGCGCGTGCGCGGTCGCGAACGAGCCGTGCGCGTGACTGCGGTCGCCTGCGGGGGATCGGCCGCGGGCCGCTACCTCTCGGCCCCGGGTGACCGACGTCCTCAGCGGATCGCTGTCACCGCGCCGAGCGCTGCGCCGGGGGGCCGATCCCACTCCAGGCCACCGCGCAGCAGCGCCGGCAGGCCCCGGTAGAGCTCGCCGTGGCAACCGCCGAAGCCCTCGTACGACGCGCGCACCACGTCGTCGCCGACGACCGCGCGGCCGAACCGGGTGAGCCGCCACGAGGGCTACCCGGTGACCAGCCCGGCGGCGGCGAGCACGCGGAGGTGGGCGGCCAGCCGCTCGTGGTCGACCACATCCAGGCGCCCGGCCAGCTGCCCGGTGCCGGCCGGGCCCTCGCCGAGCGCGTCGAGCAGGCCCAGGTCGAGTGCAGCGGCGACCAGCTGCAGCCGGACCCCGGTCAGACCCTCACGTGCGGCGCGCAGCCGCGTGCGGAGGTTCCCGCTGCGCGGCACCTCGGCGAGCACTCGCGGGTCGGGCATCCTCGCCATCGGGCACGTCCTGGGCCCAGCGGGCGCGACGGTAGCGGACCTCGACCGCCCGGTTCGCGGTCTCGTCGGACCACCTGCAGCCGGCACCCCGGCCATCCACCACTGCGCTCCGCGGCCGCGCACCGAGCCGGCGCCGGAGCCGGTTCCGCACTCCCACGCACACCGCTGCAGGGCGACGCACGGCTGCCACCGCGATCCCACGCTCGCGCGCCACGAGCGTGACGCCGGCCGACAGGGAGATGGACGGACGGGCGCGCAGCGCGCATCATTGGCAGTCGCCGGGTGAGAGTGCCAACCCGGCCCGTCCCCACGAGGAGTGCTCCCGCCGTGCCCACCTACCAGTACGCCTGCACCAACACCGACGGCAGGCACGAGTTCGAGGTCGTGCAGTCCTTCACCGACGCCCCGGTCGCCGAGTGCCCGACGTGCGGCAGCACGGTCCGCAAGGTGTACGGCTCGGTGGGCGTGGTCTTCAAGGGCTCCGGCTTCTACCGCACCGACAGCCGGAAGAGCGGCTCGGGCGAGAGCAGCACGTCCTCGTCGGGCGGGGAGTCGGGCGGGTCGACGTCGTCCTCGTCGACGTCGTCCGGCTCGTCCTCGAACGCCTCGTCCTCGAACGCCTCGTCCCCGGGGTCGAAGGCGTCCGCCTCGTCCTCGTCCTCGTCCTCGTCGAGCAAGGCCGCCTCGGCCTGACGACGGTCTGACGGCGGCCGGTCCACAGCCCGGACGCCCCTCCACAGCCCCGCTCCCGCGCCCCCGCGCCGGCCCCCGTCGGGTCAGCGTGGGGGCGTGGTCCGTCTGCGCCGTCCCCGGTCCCTGCGGCACACCGCCCGCCAGGTGCTCGCCGCCCTGCTGGCCGGTGCCGCGCTGGTCCTCGCGCTCCGCCCCGCACCGCCGCCCGGGGGCGCGCAGGGCCCGGCGCCGGTCCCGGTGGTCGTGGCCGCCCGGGACCTGCCCCCGGGGACGCTGCTGGGTGCGGCGGAACTCTCCGTCGCCCGGTGGCCGCCGCGGCTGGTCCCGGCCGGGGCGGTGCCCGCCGCCGAGGTGACCGGCCGGGTGCTGGCCGCCGGCCTGCGCGCGGGCGAGCCGGTGACCGACGTCCGCCTGGTCGGGAGCGGGCTCACCGCGCTCCTGGCCGAGGGGCAGGTCGCCGCGCCGGTGCGCCCGGCCGACCTCGCGGTCAGCGCGCTGGCCTCCCCCGGCGACCGCGTCGACGTGCTCGCCACCGCTCCCGGCGAGGCCCGCGCGGTCGTCGTCGCCGCCGGTGCGCTGGTCCTCGCCGCGCCGGGGCCGGAGGGAGCCGCCGAGGGGCTGCTGCTGCTCGCCGTGGACGCCGGGACCGCCGCCGATCTCGCCGCGGCGGCGACGGCGGCCACCCTGACCCTCAGCCTCCCACCGCCCGCGTGATCGGGCGCCGCCGGCCTGATCGACCCGCCGTCCGGGCTGATCGCCCTCGCCGTCCGGGCTGATCGACGCAGCGTGGACCGGTCAGCACGTGGTGTGGCTGGATGGGCGCATGCTCACGGGCTTCAAGGACTTCCTGCTGCGCGGCAACGTGGTCGACCTCGCGGTCGCCGTCGTCATCGGCACCGCCTTCACCGCGGTGGTCAACTCCTTCGCCGAGTCGTTCCTGACCCCGCTGATCGGCCTGGTCGGCGGGGGTGGCGAGCTCGGCGGGACGTTCACCGTCAACGGTCAGACGTTCACCTGGGGTGCGTTCGTCAGCCAGGTGATCACCTTCGTGCTCACCGCGGCGGTCGTCTACTTCCTCGTCGTGCTCCCGATGAGGACGATGATCGAGCGGCGCCGGCGCGGCGAGGAGGCGGGGCCGGCCGAGCCGACCCAGGTCGAGCTGCTGGCCGAGATCCGCGACCTGCTGCGTTCCCAGCAGGGCCTCGGTGGCGGTCCCGACCGCTCCGGCCCGGGAACCACCACCCTGCCGGGGCAGCTGTAGGTCAGTCGCTGCCCCAGTGCGGGGGCCGGTCCTCCAGGTAGCGGCGGTCGCCGGCGGTGGGGTCCTCGGGCCGCTCCCCCCAGCCGAGGTCACGGTCGTCGGGGGCCCGGCCCCCGGCCGGGGCCGGCGGCGACGCCGCGGCCGGCGGGGCGGGATCGGCCTCGACCGGGCGGCCCAGGCCCTCGAGCACCTGCACGGCCGGCAGCGCCCCCAGCACCGCGCCGGGGACGGCCAGCTTGCTCCCGCGCGTGCCGGAGCCCACGACGACGAGCTCGGCGGCGACCACGGTGGGGTCGACCAGCACCGGCCAGGAGTCCGGCAACCCGATCGGCGTGATGCCGCCGTAGGCCATGCCGCTCTCGGCGACCGCGACGTCCTGCGGGGCGAAGGAGGCCTTGCGGGCGCCGAGGTGCCGCCGGACCAGGCCGTTGACGTCCGCGCGGGTGGTCGCCGGCACCAGGCAGGCCGCCAGCGCGGTCTGACCGGCGCGCCGGGTCGCCACGACCACGCAGTTGGCCGAGACCTCCAGCGGGACGCCGTAGGCCTCGGTGAAGGCGGCGGTGTCGGCCAGGGCGTCGTCGATCTCGGCCACCCACACCGGTCCGGCCAGCCCGGGGAGGGCCGCGGCCACCGGGGGGCCGAGCAGCTCCGGCCGGTCGGTCGCGGGGAGCCAGGTCAGCGAGCCGAGGGCGGGCGTCGGGTGCACGCCGCCGATCCTCCCCCGCGGCCCCGGGGCCGCGGCGGGGGGGGCGGGGTGGTGGGCGGCCGGGGCCGCCGCTCCCGGAAGGCCGCCAAGATAGGGCACCTCCAAACC